>NZ_CP037452.1:600000-900000 GCF_007754425.1 Gimesia fumaroli | reverse complement strand
GGTATCAAGGTGAATGTTTTCCGAGACAAAACGAACGCGACCATCGCCAAGTAGCGTGTGAACGCCACCGACATGCTTGCTGCGGGCTCCAAACAAAGACGTTCCGCCAGTATTCAATGCACACTCCTGTAAATCCGAGTTGGGACCAATCAGAGTCGAATAACTCCATGACCACATCTCTCTGGCATAGAACCAGGAATAACCGCGGCGTTTCTGGTCGGCTGTTCCCGTACAAACCGTTCCCGATGTCGCGTTAATATTGGAATAGGGATGAGCCACGATACACTCTGCAACCAGCATCGTGTTCGAACTTCCGTCTTCGATGTCTTTGAGTTGTGTTTTACTGTTCAGGAACATCACTGAACGACCATTGTTCTGATAAGTGCTGCCTCCTGCCGCATAACTTCCCGAATCAGCAGTACTCGTAACATAGTTCGTCGGACCGTACGCAGACTGCCCCGTCTTACCGCGATTACCGGGATCGCTGGGACAGCGATAAGCGGGTAGCTCATTTTTCATGGCATCCGTGTTCGCAGTTCCCGTATTACCTGGCTCAATACTCCAGTCGATCTTGTTGAACAGGGGCGCCTGATCCATGTAAGGTAAAATCCGAGCCTGCCAGCTGATCATGCTGGTTTCCCATTCGTCACGGACTGAATTGCGATTGCGAACCATTGCAGGTGGAAACGTCCGAAACGTATCGTGATAATTATGCAATGCCAGACCGATCTGCTTCAGATTGTTTTTGCAGGTCGAACGACGGGCCGCTTCCCGTGCCTGTTGTACTGCTGGTAACAGCAGCGCAATCAGAATCGCGATGATGGCAATCACCACCAGCAATTCAATCAACGTAAACCCCTGACGGCGCTTCAGAAAAAATGCTTTCATAGTTTTGATTTATCCAGATATAGAGAAAAGATTCAGTGAGATCGTGAAACGACTCAAGTAAAATGTTATTTCGTTTCCAGCGCGAAATCGGCGGTGTTCTCGCCAGACTTGATCTCATACGTCAGCGTGGAATTCGTATTGTATTTCGCGGGAATATACTGCTTCAGGATCTCCGTTTTCTGACCGTCAAATTCTTGAAACTTACCCGTTTTTTTGGTGGCGTTGATCAGCACTTGGTTCATTCCCACCACAGGTCCCTGGTCAGCATCCAGGCTAAAAGCACCCTCGGAAATCAAGGCTTGAACGGCTTTTCCACGTAGCGGCTTGCCGGAAGCATCGGTACCGGGAACAAACTGAATGCTCCCCTCTGGTAACGGTTTTCCGTCATATGTGATGGTCCCTGAAACCGCAGCCCGTTCGATCTGTTCTGCAGAGCCGCCAAAACAGCCGCAAACAGTCAAAGAACAGAAAACGAGTACACAATGAGTGAAGCGCAAAGAAAGAAACATAGTGTGCCTGTAATTAAATAATTGGGATGCTTAACATCAGGAAGGTGTGGGCTAAACCAGTCAACTTTAGACTAACCAAGGGTAGGATCGGGAAGGCATCTAACTCACAGTATCTAGCTAGACCAAGTACTTAGCGTTTATTTAATGCACAGAATACAACAACTTCCAGCGATTGAAAATCAATCGGCAGAAAAATCTATACAAATAGTAGCACACCCTATTGAACGTAATTCGTTGACCACCCCTTTGTCAACTGTAGACTTGCACAAAACGGTGGCCACAAAATAGAAAAAGGGAGCAAAATTGACAATATGCGATAGTACAAAAGACAAGCAAACGGTCGCCTCAGGAGAAGGTAAAATCCGCCATTGAAACCGCTTACGGCTTCAAATCAAAATCGAATGTATTGTCGCCTTCTTTAATGAGTGCCTGCAAATCGGTTGACTGCTCGCTCTGGTACTTCTTAGGAACATCCTTGAGTGCATCATTCATTTCCGGATTCCCGGATTCCGATGGTGGGGCATCACCCAGACCACTGGAAGTAAAATAAACGCGGTAGTCACCTTCGGGAATCGCATTCGGCAATTCATACGAACCATCCGACTGCAAGTCGGTATAGACCCCCGTCCCGGTGGTCGAAGACACGAAATTAATCCGGCCCTGTGTCAGTGGCTTGCCATCCAGTTTGACCGTTCCACTCGCCGTTCCGGAAGGAATCGTTTCCACACGACTGCCGCAGCCACTTAGAATACAGACGGATAACGCACTCACCACACAGAAAATGGTCTTGGTGACAGCGATCCGCTTCATCGCAACCCCTGAAACAGCTCTCATTTGGATACCTTTAAAATGTAATGACATTCCACCTTCTCCCTGCCGTTGATTTCTTAAAAACAAATAGCCGATGCATTCAGAAAACACATCGGCCGCTGCTTACAATTTGAATGCTTCTACAATGCCCATCAGTGCAGTGAATTAGAACTCACCGAGAACCAGATTATCATTTTTCATACCTAACCGGCGGAGCGTTTCGATATCCACATTATTGGAAATGAATCGCACGGCTCCATCAGCCAGTAAAGCATGAATACCACCCACGTGCTCTGATGTCAGCGGGTTATTGGGGGCATAGGTTTGATCGCCTCCAGTTGGTGCCGTCGGCGGATTAGGGTTATACCGAATCGTATTCACTCCAGTCCCCCAACCTGAGAGACCCAGGTGCCCAGACCAGCCGCCATAATAATTACTACGATAATCTTTGTTATCGACCAGACCAGAGTCTTCGCCGATGATCATGGTATTCGAAGTCCCATCTTTACAATCACGCATCCGGGCAGAATCTGCGATCAGCATCAGACCACTGTTACACCAGTTTCCGCCATAGACAGTACTGCCACATTTTGTATTGAAAGGAGCAACACCTGAATAAGAACCGCTGATGCCTACATAGTCCATCGTCATGCCGGTTTCTTTACCCAGGGAAGCATTCGGTGAGGTGGTTCCATTTTTTGAAATGGGACTGGCCCCTGTATAAAATGCGTCAGCAGTACTCGAAGGACATTTATAAACGGGGACAAAGAAATTATTGAGTACGGCGTTTTCGGTATTGTAGCCAGAGGCCGAATTCCCATTCCCGGCAGCAAAGCCGTGCTGAGAATGCGCTTTTTGAGTCAACTGATTGTAAGCGGGTGCCTGATCAAGATAAGGCAAAATCGAAGATCGCCAGTTGGCCCGATAATAAGACGTTTGAGAACCAATGGGAAACGCGCGAAACGTATCGTGGTAATTATGCAGTGCCAGCCCGATCTGCTTCATATTGTTTTTACAGGTCGAACGCCGCGCTGCTTCACGCGCCTGCTGCACAGCAGGTAATAACAATGCAATTAAAATCGCGATAATGGCAATCACAACAAGTAACTCGATGAGGGTGAACCCTCGCCGTTCTCTCAATAATTTCAACATAGGACACGCTCCGGAGTGATGAAAATCGGAAGGAAGACAAGACAGGAAATTTCCTCGTAAAAGAGTAAAACCTATCCATGTCTGATTTTAACACGCACCCTAAAATGAATCCTAGAATATTTACCTTTATTTAATAAAAAAGACATATAAAAAAATGTATACACAGAACAAAGAAGCCAGATGTATTAATGCATGTACATCTTTTGATCCGTTGCGCCCCCAGTGACGGCTTTTTTACCTCAGCATCAAGGGGCCTTCAGTGACTTCAACGGCCCTCAAAAATCGCTAATTTGTCCGGATTTCGTAGGACATAGATCCCCCGAATCTGGTTCTGTTCCACTTCAAACTGATACGCGGACACCGGCAGCCCCGACTGATAAATTAGCATGCCGGGGGCTCCGTTAAACCAGGCGATTTCGATGCGGACGTCCTCTGCTGCATCCGCAGTGAAAGCGGGACGCACTGCTTTCATAAAGAACCGCGTAATCAGATCGGCTCCTTGAACCACCTTGCGGGCCGCGATCGCTTTGCCGCCGCCGTCAGAGATAAAGACCGCGTCTTCTTTTAACAACGAAACCAGTTCAGCCGTCTCACCCTGCTTCACTGCTTCCGAAAAAGCCACGAGAAATTGCAGATGCTCATCGCGACTTTGGGGAACCTTCTCTACATTACGTCCCAGTTTGATCCGCGCCCGACTCGCCAGCTTGCGGCAGCTACTTTCACTCCGTTCCAGAATATCTCCGATCTCATCAAAGCGATATTGAAACAGATCGTGCAGAATAAAACTGGCCCGCTCTGTCGGCGAAAGCTGATCCAGCAAATACAACAGCGCCATCGAAATCGACTCATCCAGCTCCAGTTCCTCTGCCGGCGTACTCTCGTCCACCAGATACGGTTCAGGTAACCAGGGACCAACATACGACATCCGCTGCACACGGGCACTTTTCAGATAATCGAGTGCCAGCCGCGTGGTGACTTTCATCAACCAGGCGCGCGGCACCCGTATCTCCTGCCAATCCGCATCCAGCCATTTCAGGCACGCTTCCTGGACGATGTCTTCTGCTTCCACGCGCGAACCGGTGATGCGATACGCCAGACCGAGCAACGGTTGGCGCCAAGATTCAAACGTCTCTAAAGCATGGGAAGCATTCACGACAAGACATTCATGAGACTAAAGCTGAATTTCAATCAGACGACAACTGTTAGCATAACCGGCGGCACGCTTGATCGTGGGAAAGACTTTCGCCGAGGCAATACAAAGTCCCAGATCCAGCAAAGCAGCACGACTCATACGAGATCGCATGCGTTCTTCCAGCATCGGCTCAATTGCCTGCGAACTGGCGACCTGCACCGCAAAATCATACAGATCACGCTGCGCTTCCGAAAGTCCATCGCCCCCTTTGAGAACCGCATCGATAATCTCACGCGCGATCCCGTTCTCCAGGGCAAATCGCACATTCAGCTGCAAACACTCGCCACAATCTTCCACCTGCATCGTTGCCAGCTTGGTGATCCAGAAGGCCTCGCTATCCAAAGCCCCCTGGTAATAGGCCAAAGGCCGGAAGGCGGCAAATTTCGCGTACCCTTCGGGAGAAAGCGTCAGCAGTTCCCGCAAATAGGTGGCATCGTACTGATAGCGGTTTTCAAATTCATTCAATTCCTGCAGATAGTTCGGTTCATTCATGGGTCTACTCCTGTGAGAAAAAGTATGTTCACAGGAAGGACGAGTCAGCATCGCGGAATGTGACCAGCTCAGCAATATTTTTTTCAGATTCGAGCAATAAAATTCTTCCAAATCAATGCACGGCCGCCCAGCCATAAACCAGAGTAAAACTCAGGAAAAAGAGGGTTAATAGATAGTATCCCCACTTCAGCCACCAGAGTGTCAGATGTTCTTTGACATCGAAGACGGCCTGCAGCACAACGCGCACGCCCCAGAAAACGGCGGCATAACAACAGAAAGACCGTGCCAGACCACTTCCATTGGCCAGTTCTGCGGAATTGAAAACACTGATCAGGGCAAACGCCACAATCGACAGCACAATATAACCACCATAAACCCAGTACATCTGACGATGCAGCTTGGAGAGTTTTTCAAATTCCTGGTTCCAGTTCAACCGAACGGGCACAAGTGCCGATGCAATCAACACCGTGAATTGACCGCAGCCACACATGAAAATCAGTTTCGCCAGCAATTCTTCCGTCACGCAATCGCCCCCAGAGTTTTCATGAAAGGAATAATCACCGTCTCAACAAATGCAGGATGAAACAAAATCGCAGCGGGCAAGAGCAGGACCAGCATCGCAAAACACCAGCCAGTGAAACCGTGCCGCAGACCGACCTTCCTGCCGAACCTGCTCCGCGAAATTAAAATCGCGATCCCCTGGATCAGAAAGAACAGCGTGGGTCCGCCATAACCACCCTGCGCCGGAACTGAGATCACCAGATCATGCACGAGACCACTGATCAGAAATGCGATGAGTGTCGTCCCCCACACACCACATCGAGGAAAGAGAGGCACAAACAGAAAACGATGGGTCAAATCACGAAAGGCGGTATTCCAGCGCACTCCCCAGAACTCACTGATGCTGGCAGAAGCCAAAGGTCGGTCCATCAAAGGCCGCGCATTGACATTCAAACTGCGCCAGCCGCACGACAGCAGACGAAACAGACCGAAGTGCAGCGTCATCACAATTCCAATCATGCCAATCCAGCCCACCATCAATGGATACCGCGGTGGCACAAGTCGGCTCACTCCCCAGAACAAACAGAGTCCCACAGCAAATTGGAACCACGCAAACAGCCACTCTTGAGCACGACAGGGATCGATTTTCGAATACGCAGGCGATTTCAAAAAGGCCCCCGCATCCATCCCAGGCCAGGCAAGCAGAAAACCGGCATGTTTCCAAAGTGGTGCACCCTCGATCGAAGTTCTCCGCCAGGTCAACCATTTGCAACCGGCGTAAATCGAAAACGAAAGCATCCACATGAAAGACCAGGCCGGCAGATCTTCAGGAAACCAGAGCAGCACACTACCGGGCAGCAGAATCAAAGGTGCCCAGCCATGAACACAGCCAAGCCGCGAACAGCGACGGGCTACTTGCTCTTCCTCACGGATCGATTGAGACTCAACCGCAGTGTTCCGTAACACCGGTGACGCCCTCCAGATCTGCGGCAATCCGATCTGCAATTTGACGACAGAATTCAGAAGACTCTTTCAAACCCTTCACGGTAACCACTTCAAAAATCTCTTTCGAGGCCACTCCTAACGCCGTAAGATCTGCCTGACAGTCCGCCTGTATTTGTTTCAGGGGCCGGATTACGACAGTCAGAACCATCTGATTTTTCATCAGCCGCCACTCGCGGCCATCTTCCGACCCAAAGTATTCATCCCCCAGGTCTTTCATCAAACGCTCCATCTCAGCCGCATCTGACTCATCAAAAGGTAGTTTCAGGTAAACTCGATTCGACGTACAAATCGACATACTGGTTCCCTCCTTAAGCGCTTCCATCCATCAATGTTCTTCCTAAAAACCCCAAGTCGACTTGAGATAACCTGGACTTTCTTAGTATACATAAAAAAAAGCCGCTGTCTGCCGGAATTTGGTAATTCCCTGTAATTCAACAAGGCAACAGCAATGAAACAGACTGAGTTTTTTTATGGAAAGAAGTGTCAAGCAAGCCAGAATCCACCTACGCTGTTTTGAGCCCGTAAAGATCCTGCAGCGCCGACGTCAGATCGGGAAACGAAAACTCGAACTCCTCATCCCGTAAACGACTTGAGACACAATAGCGACCATACAGCGCCAACTCCGGATCCGTTCGCATCAACAGCGGCGCCCCGATGCGTACCATCCAACCAGCGGCGGGCAGCCCGATTGGCATCTTGAGTGCGTGTCGTAATTGACGCATAAATTCCGCATTCGAAACTGGTTCGGGAGCCGTCGCCAGATACGCCCCCTGCATCGTTACGTCTGTGATCGCGCGGTAAAACAGGCGATTCATATCCTGCGCATGAATCCAACTCATCCCCTGTTTGCCACTGCCGACCGTGCCTCCCAGTCCCCAGCGCACCAACTTCGTCAGTCGCTGTAAGGCACCTCCGTCGCGTCCAATGACAAAACTGGTGCGCAGGATGACCTGCCGCATCTCTGGCAGCACCGCACGGGCAAAAGCGGCCTCCCATTCTTGAGCCACAAAGGGCGCCAGTCCATATCCGAAGGCTGAATCTTCATCACAAATGCACTCGGGCGGATCACCATAGCGGTGCGCCGTCGACATCTGCACCCAGACGGGTGGCGGCGATGCAACTTCCCGCACTGCTAATCCCAAAACGTTCGTCGCTTCCACGCGCGACCGGAGAATTTCATCACAATGCTCGGGCGTTTTAATACAGTCGACCGTCCGCCCTGCCAGGTTCACAATCGCGCTCGCCCCATCCAGTTCATTCACCCACGAGCCAACCGAACGCGAATTCCAGGCCACATGCCGCCACGCACCTTGTGTCTTCGGCGCATGCCTCCCTAACAAGACCACGTCAAAATCCAACTCAGTCAGATAACGCGCCAGATTCAACCCCAGAAACCCGGTCCCCCCGGCAATCACAATGCGATGCTTCGTATCCATACTGGTTGCTCTCTATTTCGTATTGACGATTTAATCATCACTCTCTCGCATCGCTTCCAGTAACTGAAGATACTCCTTCACACTCTCTGGCGGATTGATTCGTTTCAATACTTCAATCATCGAATCCCACTCTTCGTCCCCGGCATCCACAATTTCCAACATCAACATCACCTTGTGACGCATTTCCCCCTCGCCGAACAGCCCCTCTGAATCGAGCTCCACAAACACCCTCTCAAACATCTGCATTAATCGCGCTTTGCGGTCATCAAAAGCGTCATCTGATTCCGGTTCGAAGACATATCGATTGATCTCATCTTCCAGATCATCCATATGCGCTCGTCCGATTCGATGGAGTTCCGATTCTTCATTGACATACCATTTTTCAATTGGATATTCGGGAGAATCATTCTCTAGCGCAAATTGCTCTTCCGTGTTCGCAAACAGCGAAAGGACCACAGTGTCGGAATCGGTCGATAACCCAAACAGATAAACCGATTCCTCAGGACGTGACTTACGAAGATCATTCCAAGTCGCACGTACACCGGACAACAGCCGTTGATAGTAGGAATTGTAGTCAATCACATGTTGTTCTTTCATCTATTCTCTTTCCCCTGGAATTCCTCTATCAGACAGAATAATAAAGCAGCTTCATTTCAACAATTCTAACCATTCCAATTGGCATTACTCTTCCTGACACCAGGCATCCTGCTGTAGACCAAAGTTCGTTTGTTCAAAATCTTCAAGTAATAGTCCGTAAGGACCATCCTCGCTCGTTGTCCAGGGAGTTTCAATTTCAAATCCAATACAATGACTTTCCGGTGCCATAAAGAGTTTTCGAATACGATACAGTTTTTTGATGACTGCGTGATCGGAGAGTTCCGGTAAATAGGGACGTTTTCCAATCTCTACTCCGTAATCATGCGCGACATCCGCAGATACAATCTGATAATCGCCCACAAATGCTTCCTCAAGAAGTATTGCCAGTTCTGACTCACGCGCAATCAGTTCATCCAGCAGCTGTTTTTGATTTTCTGTAATTGTAGATCGCTCACCAAAGCAAATGTGAAAGGTCCTGTTGTCGTCTTCTTTCTCATCAATTTTTTCCGGGGAAACATCTTTCGCTTGAGATTCGGATGCTGCAGCTCTAGCTTTCTTTATCTGCTCATCATAATGATCAATGGCCTTATCGAAGCGTTTTCTGAATGCACGAATTTCTTTATCAGGTGGGACCCACTCTTTCAGCCGGATCTTTTCAAGAGGAAATTCTTTTTTGATTTCGTCAAAACAGTCAGGAACAGCCTGCCAAATGATCTGAACATGCTTGACTAAATCATTCTGAGCTTTTGTAAGTTTAGCTTGGGTAGATGTACTTTTTTCAGATATCTCTACTTCTGTCTTATTGTCGTTATTATTGCTCGCAAATTTGAGCAAATCATCGCTGGCTACTTCCCTCAACGATTCAACTTCACTCCCCAATTCACTTAACACAGGTAACGCCACAACATATTCCAACTCACCATCTATGATCAAATCTTTTTTAAGAATCATGCTCTACCTCAGGAGAAGAAACCTTGCTGCATTTAATATCGATACGGAACACCAACAATGTCAAAGGTATCAGCCGGGTCCTTGCTGATAAAGGCACGCAGGTCTTTCGGGGAAATAGAGTCAGAAATAAAATGCACGCCCCCATCACCAGTCAAAACTAGAAATCCGTGGTCAGTAAACCCACCCAAACGGGGAACCGTCGCATCTTTCGAGTACGCAATATCAACAGGTTTCGTCCAGGGCGCTCGGCTCCGCGACTCGGCCAGCATTAATGTGGAAGCGGGCCAGCCTTTGATGTCTTTGTATTGAGCCACCTCCCCCGGATCAAAGACCGTGCCTTTCCCTACCACGGCATACCAGGCACTCTCTGTTGAATCAGGCTTATCACTGGGATGGCGATAGACAGACGGCATGCTCTTGAGCACTTCCCGGTTCACAGGACTGTCCCAGGGTTCGTTGATATCGTAACCACAGTCTTTAATCGCCGTATGATACAACTCGCGATCCATGTACCTGAGCCTGACAGGCTCCGCATCCTTCCTCAACTCTCTAAGTAAAGGCAATAGCTCCACGCGCCAGCTGTGCAGCGTTTTTCCATCCGGCGCATAAAGTACCGCCGAAGGAAACTGCCCGAACAGGTCATGGTAGTTATGCAACGCCAGGCCGATTTTCTGCAAATTCTTAAACCCGGCTGTCTGATGAGTCAGACGGTGAGCTTCCTCGTACGTTTTCGGTTCCTGAAACGCCTTCTCCGCCGGTTCTTCTGTGGACGCTGATTGAATCAAGAAAATCGGTACGATAAAAAAGACGAACATCATCAGAGACTTAGTCATGCTGTGATACTCCTGACTGTTTCTAAAAGTCTACCTTCGTGCCAACAATAGTATATCACCGTGAGATATAACTTATAGAAACGCCTCATCCGGATTCTTGTCTTTGAAATCGGCGGCAATTGCATTTGCCTCAGGTGATTCTGAATAGCACAACGAACTGTAAGCCCACAAACGCACTTCGTAGAAGGGACTCGCTAATTCATCACTCAAGAAGGCAATCGCCTCGGGTTCAACCGATTCACCGATCAATTCGACCAACCGGGAGCGCATCTGTTCTTCGGTTTCTGCTTGTGCCAACGATATCAGTTGAGCCAATACTTCACCCACGTGTCCCTTGATGGAATGATAGCTTTCCTCATACGTTAAGGAATCATCGCTTCGCAGCTGTTGAACGAACTTTTCAAATTCAGACTGGTTCATTTGATTGTGTACCCCAACTCCTTCATTCCACTCGATGTGAACCAAAAGTCTCGATCAAAACATTTCATACCCGGTCACAAAATAGATCATTGAATCAACAATCAAAGCCAGCCCGACCAATACCAGCAAGATCGGCATCAGAAAATTGCTGATGCGAACGAGCCAGTCATTGATTTTGCGTAAAATGATCTGGCTCTTCTCACCGGAAGTCGCAGTCAAAATCGGCACCAGAGCAAACGGCAATGCATACAACACATTGTATCCTGCTAACACAGCCAGCGACGTCAGCGGCGTCAGGTCGGCTTTGAGAATCTGATCCAAGGCTGCGAAATAAGGGAGCGCAAAGGGCAGACCCATGAAATTGACAATCGCCCCCAGACCGACCGCCGACATGGGAGTCAACGTGCAACTCTCTTCCGCCTGTTCGGTTTTTTCTGTTTTCCAGGACAGGAAACCAACCCAGAGCAGAATCAGACCAATCACCATACCGATGATGTAATCGATCTGTTGCGGGTTCGACAAGCGATTTGAAATCGATTCAATGCCAATCGCGATCACCACGCCTGCGACATAATAAGCCAGCGTATGTCCCAGCAGAACGCCACAACTATTCACAACCGGCCGATTCGTCCCGGCCGCATACACTAGAAAGGCAAATAACACCGGATTGACAACATCCGCAATCAACACCGGAATCAGCGTCATCCATAATTCAAACATCGACTCACATTCCTTATAAGCCTCAACCAGTTTCAGCACATCTTGTCGTGGATAAATGCAAACGCCTGCCCGTACGCATCATCGATCAGTTTCGGATCGCCACCCACCAGTCCGTGTTCGCCATTCGGGATCGTCACCAGCTTGTGTTCGACGCCATGTTGCTGAAACTGTTCCGCCAGCATCGTCGACTGCTCGTAAGGCACATCCGTGTCTTTCGTGCCATGCACCATCAGCGTCGGTGGATATTCTTTCGTCACGTTCTTGATCGTCATATACGGATAAAACTTTTCCGGTTCGCGATGATGATCCCAGCCCGCGACCTCTTTCGGCCAGATTCCCTGCTGACGACAATACTGATAAAAAGCACCCCGCTCTTTTTTGCTCTCCCGCGAATCGGCAATCGGGCCATCGCCCACCTGTGCGTACGCTTCTTCTTTGGTGAATTTCGTCTGATGACGTTCATGCGGGCTCGGCTTGCCGATCCAGTCGCCAATCAAGTCGCCATACCCCCAGTAGGGAACCAGCACTGTCGGCCGCGGCTTCGCCCTGAAACCAGAGACCAGCGTCAGACAGCCCCCCGCCGATCCGCCCGAGACGGCAACCTTGCTCGTGTCCACATTAAACAGTTCGGGCCCTTTTTCGTGCAGCCAGGTGAAACCGTCTTCCAGGTCGGCAATGATCTCCGGCAGTTTCGTTTCGGGTGCCAGCCGATAATCAAACGACACGACGGTATAACCGGCGCCCAGCATATCCTTCAGCACGCGCCCACTCACACCACCACGATGCCCGACGATCAATGCGCCGCCATGAAACCAGACCAGCACGGGCCGCGTCTTGTTATCGTCGGCCCGATGCACGTCGGCTTTGATCTCCAGATCGCCGACCGTTTTATACGTAAAGGTTTTCATTTTCGTTTTCGGTTGTTTTGCACTGCTGATCGCAGGCAGACACAACGCAGCCGCACTCGCGGCACTGACTCCCAACATCGCGCGACGATTCATCATAGCAGACATGAATGGTTTCTCCTGGAAAAATGATTCGGGTCTGCTTCCACGATAGCAGAAACAAGATACCGCGAGCAAATCAGAAACAGGGATCAGGCAGAAAAACAGACCATCAGCACAACCAGCGCTATCACCGCTAGAAACATGCCCCACGCGTTTTTTTCCGAAACGCATTCCGGATTCCGCCACCACTTCCGAAATGACCCCAGCCGATGCCAGAGCCAGAAGCCGGCGGGCACCGTCAGCAGCCCGAAGAACCACATCACCCACAGCGGCGTCCCCGTTTGACGCATCACGCCACAATCGCCAATGCCTTCCAGCGCGCCACCGGCAATGTAAGCACCGTTGGCGATCAGGCAGAAACCGGCAAAGAACTGCACCCATGATGCCTGAGACCAGCGCAGCCGGTTTACCACCAGTAACAATCCCAGTGGAAACAGCACACCACATATCGGCCCGGCCCAGACCACCACCGCCGGATAAGGATTCACTGCCAGATCCGTGCGCGAAATCGCCAATGGATGCAGCACCACCCGGGCGATCTCTCCCCCGGTTACCAGACCGCCAATCACATGCCCCAGTTCATGCACGCCCATCATCGCCAGCCAGCAACCGGCCAGAAGCGGAACTCCGAACAGAATCTGAAACCATCGCGATTGAATAACCCTGACTCTCCTCAAGGAACGGGAGGAACGAAAAACGCCACTGGTTTCGAGGTCATACGACTTCAAACCAACAAGTCCATTAGATCATAAACAATGATTTGATAAATACTTAAAAACGAAAAACGGATAAAGAATGGTTCCCCGTCTCACTCACGATATTCTTCAGAAAAGTCGTCAAATGTCGGGTGACACAGCCCAAAGCAGGCTGTTATTATGAAAACCCAACCCTTAATTAGTTTCCTTTATTTTATAGATCAAGAAGTGATTCGCCATGCGCAACAGAGTTTTTCTGAAGCAGACACTCTCCCTGTTTGTATTTCTTGGCTTCTGTGGTCTCACTTTTTTCTCGCTCTCAGGCGCAGAAAAACAGCCCCCCAAAGCAGCGACTCCCGCCGACCACCCGTTGATCCTGTTTATGATCGGTGAAGAAGGCTATAAAACGGCTGAAAGCCTGCCCGCGTTTGCCAAAGCACATCTGCAACCGCTGGGCTTCCGCACTCAGTTTATTTTCCCCGACAAAGACGATCCAAATTCCTTCCCCGGACTGGAAGCGATCAAAGACGCCGACCTGCTGTTCCTCAGTGTCCGTCGCAAAACACTGCCCGCCGCACAGATGAAACTGATTCGCGATTACCTCGCCGCCGGCAAACCGCTGGTCGCACTCCGCACCTCCAGTCATGGCTTCGCCCTCAGTAAAGGCAAACCCGCCGACGGCTATGCCGAATGGAAAGACTTCGATAAAGAAGTTCTGGGTGGCGAATACGCGGGCGACTTCGGTAACAAAACACCGACCGACGTGACCACTCAACTGCGCGCCGAGCAGGATCCGATCATGGCGACGGTCCGCAATAAATATTTCCGCAGCGAAGGTTCGATGTATAAGAGCATCAATCTCAAACGTTCCACCAAAACGCTGCTGCGTGGCCTGTCCAACGTCGAAGGTCAACCAGTTCAGATGCCGGTCGCCTGGACGAACACCTACAATAAATCACGCGTGTTCTACACTTCGCTCGGCCATCCCGGCGATTTCAAAATCAACACGTTCACCCATACACTGGTCAACGCCATCTACTGGTGCCTGAAACAGGCGCCACCCAAAGTCGATGTCGCCGGCAAAATCACCCGCGACCGGTTTAAAAAGAATGTGGCGGCGAACGAGCAGGTCGATAAAGTGATGAAAGCCTTCAAAGGCAAAGGCGAAGTCGGCGATGAATCGGATCCCACGCCCCCGGAAGAAGCCGTCAAACTGTTTCAGGTCCATAAAGACTTCGAAATGGAAAGCATCGCCGCCGAACCTGAAGTCATGCAGCCCCTTTACATGAGCTTTGATCATCGCGGGCGGATGTGGGTCGTACAATACTTGCAGTACCCCTTCCCCGCCGGTCTGAAAGTCGTCAAATACGACCAGTACTTAAGAGCCGTCTTCGATAAAGTGCCCCAGGCACCACCAAACCATGTTAAAGGTGCCGACAAAATTTCGGTTCTCGAAGACACCGACGGCGACGGCACCTTTGATAAGATCAAAGACGTCATCACCGGCTTGAACATTGTCTCCGCGGTCACCGTCGGCAAGGGAGGCATCTGGGTCCTCAATCCCCCGTACCTGATGTTTTATCCCGACGCCAACGGCGACGATATTCCCGACGGCGATCCCGAAGTCCATCTCTCCGGCTTCGGTCTGGAAGACACGCACTCGGTTGCCAACAGTCTCAAGTGGGGCCCTGATGGCTGGCTTTACGGCGCGAACGGCAGTACCACCACCGGTACCGTCAGTTCGGCCGTCACCAAAAACGTCCACTTCAAAGGCCAGATGATCTGGCGTTATCACCCCGAAAGTAAAATCTTTGAAATTTATGCAGAAGGGGGCGGCAACACGTTCAGCGTGGAGATTGATTCCAAAGGCCGCGTCTTCTCGGGAACCAACAACGGCGGCACCCGCGGCATGCATTATGCTCAGGGCGGCTACGCTCATAAAAACTGGGGCAAACACGGCCCGCTGACGAACCCGTACGCCTTCGGCTATTACGAACACATGCGCCACAAAGGCTACCAGGAGCGATTCAGCCAAACCTTCTCGATTTATGAAGGGGGCATCTTCCCCGCCAAATACAATGGCGCGGTCTTCGCAGCTAACTCGCTGCACAACCGCGTGATGGCCAGTAACCTGATTCCCGATACGTCCACTTATCGTACTGAAGACTTGCCGCCGATCGTGCTCACACAAGATCGCTGGTTCCGTCCTGTTGATATAAAGGTCGGCCCCGACGGCTGTGTCTATCTCGCCGACTGGTATGACAGCCGACTGACACACGTCGACCCGCGCGACAACTGGCACAAAACCAGCGGCCGGATCTATCGTTTGAAACCGACTGACTTCGAACCCATCAAACCGTTTGACCTGAGTAAAGCTTCCAACGAAGAACTCATCGAAAAGATGGGGCATGACAATAAATGGTTCCGCCAGAAAGCCGTCCAGGTCATCGGCGAACGTGGCGACCAGACGATGGTTCCCGCTCTGTTAAAGATCGTCAAAAACGAAAACGACGACCGGGCCCTCGAAGCCCTCTGGGCACTCAATCAACTCGGCGCCTTCGACGAACAGCTCGCGCTGGAACTGCTGGGGCACCGCGATCAACATATCCGCCGCTGGACGATCCGCCTGCTCGGCGATCAGCACCGGACCTCAGAACAATTGAAAAAGTCACTCGTCGAGCTTGCGAAAACAGAGCCCTATGCCGAGGTCCGTTCACAGCTCGCTTCCTCCGCCAAACGCTTGCCTGCCGAAACCGGTCTCGCAATGAGTGAAGTTCTGCTGCAACGCGAAGAGGATCTCGAAGACCTGCACATTCCCCTGCTGTTGTGGTGGGCCATCGAAAACAAAGCAACGTCCGATCGCGAAGCCGTGCTGAAGCTGTTCTCCAAGCCGGAATTCTGGCAGGTGAAAATGGTAGAGGACTATATCCTCGAACGCATCATGCAGCGTTATGCGATGGCGGGCGGAGAAGAAAACTATGCAATGTGTGCCAAACTGCTCAAGCTGGCCCCCTCCGATCAGCACAAAGAAAAGTTGATGGTCGGGATGCTCGAAGCGTTCCGTGGTCAGAAAATTGATAATCTGCCGGAAGAACTCAGCAAAGGCCTGGCAGAATACCAGAAGAGCCTGGGGGAATCCGATCTCGCGCTGGCCCTGCGTCTGGGTGACAAAGCAGCCACCAGCCGCGCCTTGAAAATCATCGCCGATAAAAACGCCGATCGACCGACCCGTCTGACCTACATCGAAATTCTGGGACAACTGAAAACCAAAGCCGCCGTCGGCCCGTTGACCGCGATCCTTTCCTCAAGAGGTGCCGACACGCATTCCCTGAAACGAGTGGCATTACAGGCGTTGATGAACTTCGACAATCCCAGCATCGGCAAAAACATCCTGGCCCGTTATCACAGCACCCTGCTGGATGAGCATGACGTCCGCGGTACCGCGCAGCGTGTTCTCGCCAGCCGCAAAGCCTGGAGCAAACAGTTCCTGGGTGAAGTCGATGCCTGGCGTATCAAAGCCAATACGATTCCGCTGGATGTCGTGCAACAGATGGCACTGCACGATGATCCGGACATCAACGCCAGCATCAAAAAGCACTGGGGCAAAGTGCGTGGCAGTACGACCGAAGAAAAACAACAGGAGATGAAACGCGTCGCCAGCCTGGTCAAAGCGGGTGGCGGTCAGTTCTCCTCCGGCAAAGTTCTGTTCAACAAAACCTGCGCCGCCTGCCATACTCTGTATGGCGAGGGAGGCAAAGCGGGCCCGAAGCTGACTGGCTATGAACGGGACAATCTGAACTTCATGCTGCTGGCGGTCGTCGATCCGAGTGCCGCCATCCGCGAAGAGTTTACGAACTTTCTGATCGTTACCGAAGACGGGAAAACCGTCACCGGCTTGATCGATGAACAGACCACGAAAACCATCACACTCAGAGACGTCAAAGGTCAAACCGTGCTTATTAACAAAGAGGAAATTGATATCCTCAAAGCTCTTGACCTTTCTCTGATGCCCGATGGCCTGACCAAAAATCTGACCGATCAGCAAGTCAAAGACCTGTTCACCTATATCATGAGTCGTACCCCCAACGGCGGTAAATAAACCGCCTGCGAAGCGGGCTGCTCCCCTCGGCCCTCTTCGCTTTTTACTCTGTCTTATAGAGCAGGATCGGGACTCTTCAGTTGGGCAGCGCGGGCCTGCCGAAGTTGGGTCAACAGTTCCACGATCGCATTGTGGGCGTGATACGTCTGGCTGATCACCAGCGACTGACTTTCTGCCACCTCTGAGATCGTGCCCCCGACTTGATTTACAACACGACGAGGTTGCGGCCCCACACCTCCCCCCAATCCCCCAGGAGCAGAACGGAGCTCTTCCCACTTCCAGTCACCCAGATTGGCATTGCGGATTGCCTCTTCTAATACCTGATAATCATCAGGGCCAGAACGGCATAAATCTCCGACCGGATAAACGCGGGTTTTCAGCATTTCTGCTGCTTTCACTTTCGAAGTAATCAGGATCAGATCCCGATCGACCACATACGTCAGATCAATCGGATCCAGAATCTGGATCAAGGCATTTTTGAGAGAAAGATCCGTGAGCTTAACATCGATCGGCTCATCAACAGTAAGATTAATGGCTTTTAAATCTGTGCGTTGAATTACAATGGGAACATTGTGTAACTCGCTAAAATAAGTCATCACTTCAGAGAGTGGAATCTCTGGAAAGTTCCCCTCTGTATCGGCTCGTAACGCCGCTTCCAGCTTCTCTTCGCGTGCGGTCAACGCCGGGTAAAAAGCTTGTTTCCCCTGTTTCTCTTTGGCATTCACTCCCTTAGTAGGTTGAGCCTCTGTAGCAGCCTGCTTCTCTTCCGCATGCACGGGCATCGCCAGCCAGCCAGCACTCAACAGGCACGCAGTAACCAGACACGCAGTAACCATTAACGCTGTGATCCTTCTGTTCTTGTATCGCATAAAATCCTCCTTTGCTGTTTCCTGTTTCAAATGTGATTAATCAATAGCGCGTGCCTGACGAAGCTGAGTCAGTAGGTCCACAATCGCATTGTGAGCCCGATAGGTCTGGCTGATGACCAGTGACTTACTTTGAGGCACCACAGAAATGGTGCCGCCTTCCCCTTCTTCATAAACGGAGGAACTTTGTCCCATCCCCGAAAAGCCGCCACCAAAACCTTCTCCACCACCAACTTGAAAGAATCCGCCTCCCCCGCCTCCTCCAAAGCCCCCCGCTTGAGCAGGTTGACCAGGAGTAGCAGACGTCTTCCGTTCGCGCCATTGTCCCAGGCCGGCATTGAGAATCGCGACTTCCAGTGCGACATAGTCTTCAGGTGTATTTCCAAAATCCCCCACCGGGTAAACGCGGGTTTTCAGCATTTCGTTCGCCTTGAGTATCGTCGTAATTTTCACAACATCCCGATCAACCACATAGGTCAGCCCGATCGGCTCCAGGATCAATTCCAGTGCCGTCTTCAACGAAACTTTTCCCAGAGAAATCATAACAGGTTCATCCGGGGTCAGACCTTCTTCCCCCAGGTCATTGCTAAAAACCACAATGTTGGCACCGGTCGAATCCTCATAAAATTTCATGACATCGGACAAAGGGGCATCCACAAATTCCGCTTCCACATTCTCTTTCAATTGTTCCTGAAATTGCTTCTCGAACTTCGTTAATTCCGGAAAGAACAGCGGTGCGACCGATTTTGCCGGTTGTGACACGGAAACATCCAAAACAGGCAATGCAGCCGGAACAGAAGGCTTTTTCGCCTGAGCGCTCTTAACCTTCTGTTTTTCTTCCGCATTCGCCACCATCAGAAAGCCTGCTGCAACCAGACAGCAAAGAGACCCGACAACCATTTTTTGTTTGAATAACCCAATCATGATAGCTCCCCATGCTTAATAAATTTCGAAATTTGAAGCAGACACGACTCAACTCATGTGCCCATTTTTCTAGCTGACGACTATGTTCCTTGATCTTGTCTCACCTGTCTGAGTAGATTCAAGAATTCGACAATCGTGTTATGAGTATGATAGTTCTGGCTAATCACCAGAGAGTTGATTTGAGGAAAAATGGAAATCGTTCCCCCTTCATATGCATAGTTCTGCGCAACCACAGTGGTTCCATCGGAACTGATCACCGGGTCCATTTTACCGATGCCGTTCGGCTTCCAGTTACCCAATTGGGCATTTTGAATCACATCGCTCAAAACCTGATAGTCCTCATGAGATTTGCATAAATCAGCCACAGGGTAGACACGCACCTGATGTGTTCGATTTGCCTGATAGAACGTGGTAATTTTGAGAACTTCACTATCGACGACATAAGTTAAACCCAATGGTTTCAAAATTATTTCCAACGCGGATTTAAGCGGAATGCCAGTTACAGCAACGTTGACTGGTTCCTCAGCCGTCAAGCCTTGTTCTTGCAGGGCAAATGCATCGAGAAAAATATTCACGCCATGTTGCGATTGGATTGAATTCATCACTTTCGATAGCGGAATATCCGGAAAGTCACATTTCGTGTCGGCATTGAGTGCTGCTTGAATTTGTTGCTCAGATTTCGTCAGCGCCGGATAGAAAGACTGCTTGATCTCAACCTTTTTCTGAGTCACAGCCGGGACTTTCTCCTGAACCGTAAATTTCACCGGCCAATTGGAAGTTCTGGTAACCGTCTTCTCTGGTTTGTCTTCTGCGTTTGCGAACACCAGAAAACCACCAACTGCCAGAAAACCAGTCACCATCACAATCCGTTTTGTTCTCAACATCCTCAACATGCAAAACTCCTTCTACTAATGAAATAACTCTATTTCCTGCAGGCGAACCTGATCATTCTCACTAAAATGAAACGTTGACTCTCTTGCTCCAAAGAATTGATGCCTGTTTCATAACGGCAACAGTGTAGAGAGTAGAATGAGAAATGAATGCTCTCGAAAACAATAAATGGCGTTCTCATAAAATGAGAACGCGACTGTCTCTTCTCAAAGAAAGAATGGGCTCAATCAAAATGGGAGCGAAATGAAAAAGAAAATATGTTTGAGAACATCAGCTAAGATAAAAGCATGAAATGATGAATATCTCTCGATGGTAAAAAGTTCACTTCAATGTGTCAACTTTTTTCTTTCATGAATGCAATTTCATTGATGTGTAACCACCCGTCAATCACGAACGACCAGCGATTTCCGCTGCATTATAAACCGTTTGAGAATCCATAAAAACCCGGGCACGGTCAGGAAATAACCTACCAGCAGAAAGCCCCAACCCGCGCCCACCGGGCCATAATTTTTTCCCAGATACCAGACCAGTAACCCGGTCATCAGTTGGCACGCAGTATTCAACATCAGGAACGGCTCCTGTTTAAACGGACGGATATACGCCATCACACACTGGGCGATATGAATCGGAAATATGGCCAGTGTCAGCAGCACGGTCGGATAGAGGGGCAGAATGCGGCCTTGCACTTTCTGAATCAGATTCCAGACCGGTTCCAACGCCTGCCACGCCGCCGACAGTTCCACCCCCTGTATCGCCTGCAGCATCCAGACGACCAGACAAAAAATGGCTCCCCCCGTCAGCAGAACCGTCGTCGAAACCTGAAACAACCGACGAAAGACACGATTCAATTCTGGTATGTCGTTTTGTGAAACCAGTGTGCCGAATAAGGGCGCTCGCGTCAGCATCCACGCATAGGCGGCCATTTGCAACGTCATTAAAGAAGTCCACGTCATTCCCAGTTGCCCGGAGACTTCAGCGCCCTGATAGTTGAACATCAGGGGAATCACAAAAGAACTGGTGAAGTAAGCAGCCATTGCCTGAATTGCCAGTTTCCAATGGAGAGGCCAGACCTCTTCCGACCAGCTCACCTGGGGTCCCGTCACAGGCTTCCACAATGACGCGAAAAAACGTCGATAATGAACGAGAATCAGCCACAGTTCCCAAAACAGACGCACCGCAGAAATTGCCACGCACGTCCACAAGCCGGCGCCACTGGAAATACAAAGCCAGACGACCAGCGTTCCCATGATCCCCTGCAGTGCCCGATACCGATTCGTCACTGAAACCTGATTGCAGCCTTCCAGGAGTGCAACGCAGGGAGCCGCCATCAAACTGAGGGCAGTCAATCCCACGACGCAAAACCAGGGAGCACGCCAGATCAAATCGGACGCCGGCTGAGACGCCAGGAAAAAATAGCCGGCCGTCCCAATAGCCGCCACAAACAGCGTCCCTGCGATTGAGTACCATTTCACTACCAGTGCCGCCAGACTGCGCAAACGGGACAATGCCGACACGTCGCCGGTTAAATAACCCCGCTCATCAATTTCCAATTGAGCCCATTCGTGACTGGCCAGATACAGTGTTACTACCTGCATCCCCATTTCAACAAACGTCTGCAGCGCAATCAGCGCACCAAAGTTGTAATAGTAACCTTGCGTCTCACTGGAAAAAAACGCGACGATCAATAACAGCGTCACGGGCCCTGAGAGAAACTGCCAACCTCGATTCACCAGCGCATAAAAGACCGCCCGGTTGACTTCCATGCGGTTCAGCATGCGACGGGGCCAACTGCGCCTGGGTGGTTGAGGTTCCCGCTGTTCGGTCATGCTGCCTTTTTCTGCTCTCTAATCGAATTCGATGTCATTCTCAACCGGTGTTGTCTGCCAGTTCAGAAACCGCCTGCATCAGATCGGCTTCCGTTTGACACAATTGCTCAGCCGTTTCGGAAATCAATAACACAGTCACCAGCCGCACGGTTTGCCCGTCGATCTGATCGGGGGATGTCGCAATCAATCGCCTACCCGATCCCCCTTGTTCTGAAACACATCTTAACCAGTTTGAAAAGCAGATACCATACGACTCTTTCCAGGGGAAATGCAGCCAGCTTGCCGCCTGATGCGGCTGCAAAAATCGCGAAAAGCCCAGCGCCAGCCGCCCCATCGTATACCGGGCATTCACATCCTGAATCGGGCGCCACCGCTTTTCACCGTGCTCATCCGAAAATCGCATCGCATCGATGCCCAGCGGACCAAAGTAACCGGCCGCTTGTGCCCGCAGCGCCACGCGCTGTCCCACTTCAATCGCGGGTTGCCACTCCCGTCGCGTTTCCACATCAACCGTGATCCGGCTCCCCCGATATTGTCCCCGCTCATCAGACAGCAACAGGGCCAGACCAAGCCATTCAGGCTCTCCCTCTCTGGAAATGAAAAACTGCAATCCCGCTTCCGCCGTCCGCTTCACCCAGGGTTCCACAAACAGAGGCTGTCCCTGTGCAAATCGCTTCGCCGCCCAGCCGATCACCTGTTCGGTTAACCGGGTTCCACGCCCGAGCATTCGTTCGCGAGCCGACATACTGAAGTTGGCTTTGACGACCCACGTATTGTCCGGCTCCGCTTCCTGTCGCTGCAGTTGACGTATCGCTGTCTCCAGCTCAGCCAGATCATTCACCTGACAACTCCCCGGCAAAGCCAGGCCCCACTCCTGCTCACAGGCAAAAGAAAACGTGCGCGCATTCACAGTCTGGACAGCTCTGAGATCGGGCGATTCAAATTGAAACCCGTTGTCAACCGCGATCCGCTTCACTGCATCCGACCAGCCCCAGGGAACGAACTCCAGCTCCGCAGCCTGTTCTCGGGTCGGCCATTGATTCGTCAATTCCACGCGCGGCAAGCCGGCCTCGCTGAGTTGAGACACAAAATCAGAAGCAACACGGCCGGGAAGAAAAAGCAAATCGTCCTCTTCCGCCAGACCGATCCAGCAACTGGCAAAGATCGCATTCAAGGCTGGCGTCGCGCCCCCCGACGCCGCATATACCTCGCTTGCCAGTTGATGTTCGAAATCAAAATTACCCAGAAAGAAACGTCGCATTGATCAAGTCAACTTTTTCAAGAATCGGATTTCCCGTTGTAAGTTTCAGATTATGGTTGAATTCGGAACAGGGAAATCTGTTATACTATGTCACTCCTGCCAGAACTATCCTCACACGCTTTTTCTCACGAAAGTCAGACCGATGTCCCAGCTTAGAAAATGCTACGTTGTACTTCTCAGTATTTCAGTTCTAGCGCTCATCATCTGCGTTCATCCCAGTCTCAGTCAGGCCGCAGGAACATCCGAGTCGGCTCCCCTGCAAGTCGCTACTTTTGAATGCGACATCACGCCCCCGATTGGCAGCCCCCTCTGTTATGGACATGTGGCCCCCGCCAAAAAAGTGGTTGACCCGCTCAGTGCACGCGGCATCGTCATTCTCGGTTCCGAAAAACCGATCGTCCTGTTGGCGCTCGACTGGGTTGGCGCCAATAACGGTGCACAGGATGTCTGGAAAAAGAAACTGGCCGAGGCACTCGCTACCACAACCGACCGTTGCGCCGTGCACTGCCTGCATCAGCACGATGCCCCCGGTGTCGACATTTCCGCGAACGCTCGTTTGAAACAGCAAAACCTCAACGGCATCATGTACAACGAAGACTATCTGAATGATGTCATGCAACGCACGATTCAGGCTGCGAAAGCGAGCCTCAAAACAGCACAACCGGTCACACACGTCGGCACCGGCAAAGGCAAAGTCAAACAGTTCGCCTCCAACCGCCGCATTTTAGGTCTGGACGGCAAAGTGAAAATCGTCCGCTATAGTTCCTCACGCAATCCCGCCGCTATCGCGGCTCCCGTCGGCACCATCGATCCGTTCGTTCGGTTGCTGAGTCTGTGGAACAAAGATCAGCCTGTTGTGATTCTCAGTTACTATGCCACACACCCGCAAAGTTATTATGGTAAAGGCGGCATTAGTTGTGACACCGTCGGCCTGGCCCGGGCTCTGCATGAAAAACAGACGCCCGGCGTGTTGCACGTGCACTTCAATGGTGCCGGCGGTAATATCGGCGCAGGAAAATTCAATAACGGCGATCCCAAAAACCGTCCTCTCTTGGCACAACGTCTGGCAGCCGGCATGGAACAGGCCTGGAACACCACCCAAAAAACACCGGTCTCCGCGAAAGATGTGAACTGGAAATCAAAACCGGTCCTGCTCCCTCTACGTGATACGCTAGACGAAACAAAACTGACGGGCATTCTCGAAAACCCGAAAGCCCGCTTAACTGATCGCATCCGCGCTGCCCGCGACTTGGATTATCTTAAACGCACGCAAGCCGGAACCACGATCGACATTACCCGCCTCAAGCTGGGACCAGCCCAGGTCGTGCATATGCCGGGAGAATTGTTCGTCGAATATCAGCTCGCCGCACAGAAAATGGCGCCCCATGATTTCGTCTGTATGGCCGCCTACGGGGATCAGGGCCCCGGCTACATCGGCACAACCATCGCCTACGCCCAGGGAGGCTACGAAACAGGCCGCGTCTCGCGCACGGCTCCTGAAGTCGAAACCGTCTTAATGCAGACACTCAAGGAGCTGGTATCCAACAACGATTAATAGAGCATTTATTAATCGTTGTTGTGTGGCACTGTTGGCTTGCCAACAGTGATTATAAAAGCGTGCCTAATAAAAATCGTAGGGGCAGTACCCATGTGTCTGCCCGCCTGGCAAGACTCAATTCTGTATCATGCTGACGATGGGACCAGATCAAACCTGCGCACGTTAGTTACACCTTTGACGCTGACCCTGCGGGCAGCCACATAGGGCGCCCCTACAGAAACACGGGGCGGGATCATTTTTCTAAAATTGAACGAGCAACGTTATATAAACAACCTGGGACACTGATGTGAAGCCCCCCTACTCCGACTTCGCAGGCTTTGACCACTTGATCCGGGATGTATAAATCCGGTTGTTACTCCCGTATTTTTCAATGCCGATTGGCTGCATCCACTCGGCCACCACAACCCACGTCTCAGAGGGGCTGATGTCAACGACGGCAAAGTTCCCCATCCGCGCCCCTTTTTCCGGAACGATAATCCGTTCGGTCTTTTGAATCACACGCAGTGTTTTCGGGTCGACTTCTGCCATGAACAGCGGTGCCCGATGACGGAAGACGTGATCATTATTCGCACCGCGACGCGTATAAACCAGATACAGTTTTTCGCTGTGCGTCACCCAGTGCTGCTGCGTGTTATAGTTGCCCAGTTCCTGACCATCGTCGAATTTCCAGACGATCGGCTCGGAATAGTTCAAGCCATCCTCACTGACAGAGACATAGCCCTTTTCGTCATTCCGCATTGTCAGATAATATTTATTCTGGAACTTCGTGAGAGACGGCTCATAGAGACCACGCTTCACGGGAATCGTGTGCGCGCTGCCATGCTTTTTGTACGTCAGTTTTTCGCCATCGAAGTCACAGAGCACCACTGCAGAACTGTATTGTTTTGCTGTTTTAGTTTTGAAGTACACGGGCAGTAGAATCGTGCCGTCTTCCAGATCCACACGCTGGGCCGAACCGGCGCCGCAGTTTTCGAATTCCGGCCGATCCGGCATCGGCATCGTTGTCCACTCTGACCAGGTATGATCTTTCTGATTGTAAACCGAATACGCCACGCTCCGTTTGCGAACGTGCATCACCTTGTTATTTTCGTAACGCACCGAGTGTCCGGTCCCCAGCAGTTTTTTCGTCTTCGCGTGCCAGCCGGGTGTAAAATCGCAGATCGCAATTTCGCGCGTGTCTGATAAACGGCGACGCGCGAGTGTGTCATGCTTGATCGGTCCTACCCAGTTTTCTCCATCACTGGTTCGAAATTCATTCAAGGCATAAAACACATCGGAGCCGGTGAGTAATAACTTTTGGGTTGTCAGCACCACGGTCGAGGGAAATAGCCCTGTTTGGGGAATCGCACCGGCACGCGCCTGCACCCAGCAGGTTTTACCGTCAAAGCCTTCTGTGACAGTTCGCAAATCGACCTCATACGTCAACGGCTGCGATTCATCAGCGGCTGTGAGGGTATCAATTCCAACAGCCAGCAAACCAACAATAATACAAACAGGGATCAATTTTTTCATGCGAGCCTCTTTTTAATGACAAGGGAGTATCTCTTTACGATAAGCAGATTTACCACCGGTCTCAATACCAGAGCATAGAATGTTGGCAAAGTCGCCCGGCATCGCAGGATTGCAATCTACTCGAAACCAGCTTTAATATGAAGCTACGCGTGTCTTTTGATGATGAGCCAGCCTCTCTTTTCTTTCTCTTTTCAGGAACAGACAAATGCGAACTTGCTCTCTGATCGCAATCTTCTATTTAATGTCTGCCAATACTCTGACGGCAGCCGAACTGGATTGGATTCAAGTCAGCCCGGACGGAAAATCATTCGTGACTGCAGAAGACCAGAAGCCGTTTGTCCCCTGGGGATTCAACTACGATCACAACCGAGAGGGACAACTTCTCGAAGATTACTGGAACACCGACTGGAAAACGATCGAGCAGGACTTCGCCGAAATGAAACAGCTCGGCGCGAATGTCGTACGGATTCATATTCAGTTCGGCAAATTCATGACGGCCCCCGATCAACCGCGTGAATCCGCATTAAAAAAACTGGGAGAGCTGCTGAAACTCGCCGAACGCACGGGCCTGTATCTCGACCTGACTGGGTTGGGCTGTTATCACAAACAGGATGTCCCCGGCTGGTACAATCAATTGAGTGATGTAGAGCGCTGGCAAGCTCAGGCAATTTTCTGGTCCGCCGTCGCTAAAGAATGCGCCCACAGTCCCGCCATCTTCTGCTACGACTTAATGAATGAACCGGTGGTTCAGGCGGGCAAGAAGAGAGGAACCGACTGGCTCGGACCCGGGTTTGGCGGCAAGCATTTTGTGCAACGGATTACGCTCGGTCCTGATGAACGCCCGCGTCCCGAGATCGCAGCCGCCTGGATCAAAACACTCGTGGAGGCGATCCGCAAACAGGACCAGCGACATCTCATTACCGTGGGTCTCGTCCCCTGGAGTCTGGAACGCCGTGGTCTGCAGTCTGGTTTTGTTCCCGACAAAGTCAGCCAACATCTGGATTTTATCTGCGTGCACCTCTATCCCGAAAAAGGGAAAGTGAAAGAGGCACTCGAAACACTGAAAGGCTTTGACGTCGGCAAACCGCTGGTGATTGAAGAAACGTTCCCGCTCAAAAGCTCGCCTCAGGAATTCGAAGAGTTTCTCCTGAAATCAAAACAATACGCCGACGGCTGGATCGGTTTCTACTGGGGCCAAACCCCAGAAGAACTGAAACAGGGCAAAACGATCGGCGATGCCCTCACGGCCAGCTGGCTGAAGTTCTTTGAGAAAAACGGTCCCCAATTTAAAGGTGAGCAATGAGAAAATAGAAACGTAGGGGCAGTACCCATGTGTCTGCCCGCCTTGTGGGAATCAACTCTGTGATACAATGTCGATGGGACCAAATGAAGCATGCGCACGTTGGTCTTGCATACGGCCTCAACCCTGCGGGCGGCTACATAGGGCCGCCCCTACCACGAAACACTTGCGTGATCTACGGCTTGAACACAATGTCGGTCACGGTACCAAACTTCGCGGGCAAAGGCATGTTCGCAAACTGCGCATCATTGCCTACTCGATACTGCCAGCGCCCTGCTAAAGGGAGTGCACTTGTCGCTGAGATCAGTTGCGGGACAGAACGAAAATCGGACTCTTTCGTCTCACCTTTCACCTGCAGCACAATCAAATTGGCATCGTTTTTCGCCACCGGTTGACAGTCGACTTGAAAGCCCGCGTCCGTCTTTTCAAGAGCCGTGCCATTGAACCAGGCGTTGACTTCAGTCCCTTCCGCACCAGCGACTTTCAGCAGCAGCGGTTTGCCCGCCATCCACTTTTCCGGAATGCGAACCACGCAGCGATACCAGCGACTCTGTTCGGTTTTCGGTGCTTGCTTTACATCGGGAATCTGCACGACGGACCAGTGTGGGGCTGCATGCAGCGTGACTTTCTCAGAAAGACTCACATCAGCCGGATTGAGGCCGGCGGCCCAGTAGATGCCGTTCGCTAAGAGTCGCACATACTCCGGTTGTTTGAAATCCCCCGGATGCCCGAGCGACGTATAAAACGACTTGCCGCCGTCTTTCCGCTTGAAGGTCCAGGCGACCGGCTCGGCCGGTTTCCCTTCCGCTTTCGCGGTCAGCAACACGGTCGTCCCTTTCGCCAGCGGCAAGACTTCATATAACGAGTACGCTTGCGGGAAGGGCTTATCGGGGATTCCCGTCAGAATCGGATTTCGCTTTTGGGCTTCGTTGATTGAAACAATCGACTTCAAATCGTTGGCGTAATGCCCGTGATAGTTGCCACCAAATACTTCCGCGTCAAACTCAGGCCAGTCCTGCAGGCCCTTGGGGGGTTGTTTGCCTCTGAGCGAAAACGCGTGACTGGCGGTCCGAATTCCCACAACCGGCTTGCCCGCTTTGACGTAATCACGAATCGCCTGCATCGCTTGTTTCGGCAGGACGCGCCGACGAACGCTGAACAGTACGACGTCCGCATCCTTGATGGCTTCGATGCCGGGAATCGAATTGCGGTCCTTGTCATCGGCAAATACCATACTCACCCGAAAATGTTTTCCCAGATTCTGATGGGCAAATTCGGGCAGGCTCTCATTCGTCTCATACTCGGCTTCTGCCATCACGATCAGCAAATGGGGACGCTGATCGCGTTTGAAAGTAAATTCCTCACCGCCTAGAATCTGATCGCTGGTGATGGTTGGACAGACAAACTTTTCGATGTGTGAGATAATCAGATCGTTGCCGGTAAAATGACTGACGTAAGGCCAGCGTTTCGGGTTATACATCGTGTCGGTCATGTCGCGAACCAGAACGACATTCTTTCCGTTCTTCGACAATTGACGCAGACCAAAGGGCCGCCCCAGCACACACATGTTAGTATGCACGCCGGTCAGAATCACATTCTTGATGCCGCGACTTTCGAGAATCCGCCAGACCTCATCCCCTTTATCGCTGATATAATCTTTGTCGCCGTTGATGGTGATCAAAGGAGACTGGCTCTTCCAAGGCAGTGCGGGATTGCGTCCCAGCGATTTCAATTTCTTCGCCCAAGCTGCGTGCTCTTCCGGATCGTCGTCTTCGCCTCCATCCGATTGATCGAGGGGATAGACGGCTCGTTCTTCGCTGGGAATCTTCGAACACCAGTTTTCAATTCCTTCGGGAATCGGGCCCTTGTGCTTCACCTGCATCACCCGCATGCGGGCCGGATGCCCCTGATAAGCGGGCATACAGTCACTGGGAGCGTGAATAATGGTCACGCCCTGTGACCGCGCTTTCTTCAGCAGGTTGTCTAACCGCGGTGCAAACTGTTCCAGACGTTTGACAGCGTTCAAACAGTGATGATAATCCCAGACATCGCAGACAATGATTGCTGTCTGCTCAGGCTTCCATTGTTCCGTGCGCTGCAAACGATGGTAGCGCCCCGAGTCTTTGCTCGTTTCCTGTTGAGAACGAAGTTGTAATTTGAGATCTTCAGCCGACAAACCGGTGTTCGTCAGCAAAACCAGACTCAAGCAGGCAGCCAGTTTGCATAAAGTATTCACGTGATGTCTCCTGGTGACAGGCAACGGGAAGGAACGACAGAACAGATTCTGCTGACGGCATCAACAGTCTCTTCATTCTAAAGCGAGACAATACCAGAACAAAAGTCTGAAAGCGAAAAACAAAAAAATCCAGCCCGAAAAGCAAGTCGCTTCTCAGGCTGGATCAGTTTTTTGAGTCTATCTCAGGATAATCGAGAGCGTATCGCCTTAACGACGAGATCCTTCAGAACGGCGGTAGCGTTCGAGCCGTTGCTTGACCTGCTCAATTTTAGCCCTCTGTTGCTGATTTGAAACAGACGCTTTCTGGGCCGTTTGTTTGAAGGAAGAAGGCGGACGAAATGTCGGCTCTTCCTGTTGCTGTGAACGACTCTGACGCTGTACGCTGGCAACACGGGGCAGACTGCGGCTGATACGTTCGTCTCTCATGCGTTGCTGTGAGTGTGGCTTGTGAGTCAGTACTTTATCCGGCTGGAAGCGAGCCGAAGTCGGCTGCGGCTGATTGCTGACTTCGCCTGACAGATACGAAACAAATTTCGAACTGGCTTTGTTGATAATCACCACACGACTGGCTGACTGTGGTTTGTTCAACGGACGAATAATACAGACGACTTCTGCTTCTCCCGTCTGATCCAGAGCCGCCTGCAGTTGAGACAGATCCGGATTGCCGGTTGTGGCTGATGTAACGGATTGGCTGGGCATGGCCTGTTCCAGGAACTCATCCAGCAACGCCTGATTGGGTTCGGCCCGCATTTCCTGTCGCGATTCGGCCATCGCCAGTTTGACTTCAGGAGCACTCTCTTCGATTTCAGGCTGCCGCTTGTACAACGCCGTCAATTTCGCGTCGTCCAGTAATTTATGAACCACAGGCAAGCCGGCATACAAGCCACGTTTGTCATCTTTATCAACGGCAAAGCAGACGCCCACCAGTCGGCCTGACCGATCGAACAAGCCGCCGCCGGAACGTCCCTGCACGGGCATCCCCGTACATTCAATATTGTCAGGTCCTAAGAACCGATTCAGTTCGGTCACCTTGATCTTTTCCAGTGTCGGCAGTTCACCGCCGTTACACCCGATACTGGCGACTGTATCGCCGGCATTGACTTCATGTTCGATGGCAGCAACTTTTGCAGCAGCAACAATGCCTGAAGTTGGAATCGAGATCAGTCCGACATCACCTTCCATATTATATCGCACCAGTGTGCCTACGTACGTTTCGAATTTCTCGCCTTGAAAGACATCGACTTCGATCACGGAATCGTTCTTCAATTCACTGAAGATGTGACTGCAGGTCATAATCAAAGTTCGCCCCACGGCACTGTGAATGATCGTTCCGGACCCCAGGTCCATCCCTTTTCGATCTTTGACGCGAATCCGCACCGTGCTCGCACGCCAGTCATTCACGACCGGAGCCTGTGGTGACTCCACCAAATGATCGCCGGCAGCATCGCCGAACTGAGCCCGGATCACAGGCTCTTCTACAGGCACCGATTCCTCCGCTTCTTTCGATCTATTTAAAAAGGGAATATTGAATCCGAGCGATTTCTTTTTTGGTTTGGTCTCGTTTTGTGCCAGTTGAATGGGTGCTTCCTCAGACTGACCTGCTTTTCTCTCATTCGCAGCAAAAATCACCGAGTCCTCTTTTTTAGAATTCGCAGGTGCTTGTGCCTCTTTAGCAGGAATCCGAGCCAGCATCCGTCTCAGATTGCTTTCCGTCGTCGCACCCACAGACCGGGCGACTTCCCGACCTTCAACCACCAGCACAAATGCCGGAATGCTGGAAACGTTAAAGCGACGCGCCAATTCTGGCTGCTGATCGACGTCAACCTTTTTAATCGGATAACCTTCACGCTTCAAACGCGAAATCAACGGGCTCATTTTCTGACACGGACCACACCAGGTCGCTGTGAAATCCAGCAGCACTCCGTTGGGAGCTGCAGCACTGGCTGAACCGGATAAAACTACAAATGATAAAATGACTGTCGTCAAAAACTTCATCTACCAACTCCTCAAAAAGGTTGGTTTGAACGCACGAAGCGTTACTGATTCAGATAAAGGGGTATATTCTCCTGACTCCTGCCGAGAAACAGGAATGTTTCTCAGGACAGAGCAGACAACCAAACGGGCTGTCATTTGCAGAGAAGCAGTGCGGCGAGATTGATTGACAATCTCTGCGTGAGCGAAAAACTGCTTGAGCCCCCTCTTCATCCGAAGAGAGTCGACAGTTCGAAAGTTCACAGCCCTGTTGAATGAATCAACGGGCGATCTCTGTGAAAATAGCTTCACGATGCGGCTTCCATGCCTCTTGGTTTGTTCCAACTCACCGTTGGAAATGAAAATCTGTTAAATGGTGAATCGAGTCGGTCTTCCTGACCATCTGCTTTGATTCAAGTGAATTGTCGGTTCCGTACCTGTGTACAAGTATGACTTAGAAACGGGATTCAGAATCCCATTTGTGACGGGTAATTAAATAATGACGCACCTTGCGTACCAGAAAAACAAATTATTTTGCGAAATCTTCGCGAGAACGCGTAAATACATTAAAGGGAATTCTTTGTAAATAGGATTTTCTCTGGAACCTTTTACAATCAACTCTTACAGAAATCATTTTGCTGTCTTTTTTGCAAGGCATTGTAATTTTTACGCTATTTTCCACAGTTTTTTTCACAAGCACCAATGAGGGCCGGTTGTGGTGGTATCGCGGCACCAATCAGAGGGATTTTGACAGGAGCCCCAAACTGGTTGTGTACTTTTTGACGTTGAAAGAACTATAATAAAACAGAGGATCTTCTGAGAGCAAATTCCACAGGTGCGAACTCGGATGCCTTTTCTTAAGCAACTGTTATTGAATCACTTACACCACCTGAAGAATGACGCCGTCTTTCTTCGCACTGCCCCACCTTGAACATAATTACAGAACCGTTTTCTGTTTTCCCAATATTACGCAATGAAGAGGCGATCAGACATCAGACACGATTTCGATTCGTGAACTTCCCGAATCAAACAGATCGCTTTGAATAATTTGACCCGTTAATGTATCAAACTCTTTTCCGAATGAAACGCATGAAACCGATATTCCCCGTTCTGATGACGATCCTGCTGTTACTCTCTGTCGGCTGCAGCAAACAGGAAGAGATCACCTCTTACACCGTTCCCAAAACAGATTCAGGCCTTGCTCCTGCCGGATCAGACAGTGCCATGGCTCCCGCCAAAGAAGTCCGCATGCTGGCGGCGATTTTGCCCGGCAGTCCACAGAACTGGTTTTTCAAGATGACCGGCTCTCCCGAACAGGTGAAAGCTGAATTCGATCGGTTCGTTCAATTTCTGAAGTCCGTCTCCATGAAAGCCGGCAAACCCGAATGGAAACTTCCGGAAAACTGGACCCAGGAGCCAGGCAGTTCCATGCGGTTCGCCACTCTAAAAGTAAAAGACAGCGACCCGCCCGTTGAACTCTCTGTGATTCCTCTTCCTGCCAGCAGTAATCTGAACGTGGACTTACTCTCCAATATCAATCGCTGGCGCGATCAGGTGGGACTCGGCAATATTACCGAAGCGCAGTTGAAAGACGCTTCAGATACCCCCGCTCTGGATACCGAACTTTTCACTGTTAAGGCCGGCGATCAACCCCTGACGGTCGTCAGCCTGAAAGGCAAGATGGCAGCCAACCCCATGAGCCGTGCTCCCTTTGCATCCGGAATGATGGGAGGCGGAGGCCGTCCTGCTCCCGGCCCTGTAAATCCACCCGCTGCTGCCGCATCACCAGTCAAATTTGAAACCCCCAAAGGCTGGAAGCCCGGTCGTAGCGGTGGAATGCGAAAAGCCGCCTTTAATATCACTGAGGGAGACGAAACCGGTGAAGTCACGATCATTGATCTGGCCAAAGACGCCTCTCCCCTGCTCCCTAATATCAACCGTTGGCGGGGACAGGTCGGCCTGAAAGACATTACAGAAGCTGAGCTCCCCAAACAATCCGAGCAATTAAAAGCCGGCGATCTGGAAGCCACCTATGTCAAACTGATTGGCCCCCAAGAAGCCATTTTAGGTGCGATCATCTATCGAGGTAATCTGGCCTGGTTTGTGAAATATAAGGGCTCTACAAAACTGGCCGAACAGGAAGAAGCACGATTTAAACAGTTAGTGCAGTCGATCCGATTTAAATAAGCCTTCACGATAAAACAATTCAAACGACATTTATTGCGTTCTAGTTTCAGGAAATGATCATGTCGACAAATACACTCTCAGACACATCCAGCGAATTTGCCACAACCGACTCCAATTCGGGGTCTGCAAATTCCAATGAGCAGTTCCTGAAAATTTTGCAGCCCTTTGCATCATTGAAGCTGACCGTGGTGCTGTTCGCGATGGCCATCTTCATTATTCTGGCCGGCACACTGGCGCAGGTGAATAAAGATATCTGGGTCGTCATCGACGAATATTTCCGTACCGGAATCGCAAAGATTGAATTCAAAATCTTCTTTCCCCCCTCTTTTTTCCCGAACCTCGACCAACAAAATATCCCCGGCTTCATTTACTTTCCCGGCGGCTGGCTCATCGGCTTCATGATGGGCATCAACCTGTTCGCTGCACATTTCATTCGTTTCAAAGTGCAAGCCAAAGGGACACGGCGAACAGCAGGCTGGATTACCATTGCCGTCGGGCTACTCATCACCTGGGCTGTGATTGCCAGTGGATCGAATAAAGATGGCTTCCAGGAAACGCCTCTCTTAAGCTGGTCCGCGTTATGGGCGATGATTGAAGTCGGGATGGCGGCCTGTGTTCTCGGCTGTATCTGGCTCTTTTTCCAGATTGAATCCTATCGCAAAGTCGAACGCGGGTTAGCTGTGCTGGGCGCTGGACTGTTCGCCTGTCTGTTGATCTGGTTTCTATCTCAAGGTGACGCGGCCCGCTTCAGCGATTCTTCCATGCGGATTCTCTGGCAGTTAATCAAAGCCACCTTTGCCGGGGTTGTACTCCTGGCAGGCTGTATTGTCCTGTTTAAAAAACGAGCGGGAGTCGTGCTGTTACACGGCGGTGTCGGTCTGATGATGCTCAGCGAACTGATGGTTGGCACCATGGCCGTCGAAACCCAGATGACCATCTCGGAAGGGGAAACAACCAACTACGTCCACGACATTCGCACCATTGAACTGGCGATTATCGATCAGACCGATCCGAAACAGGATCAGGTCACGGTGATTCCCAAATCGATCTTACTCGCAAACCGGGATGGAGTCGTTTCTGATCCGAAGCTCCCTTTCAACTACGAACTGGTAAAATATTACCCGAACGCTTCCATCCGTAAGGTTTCCTCCTTAACGCCCGAAGAGAAAAAGCTTGCCGAAAACCTGGCGACCGATGGCATCGGCAAGGACTGGATTGCCTTACCCGCCCGCAGTGCGACAGGCACCGACACCGGCGGCGCCGTCGATACCCCCGCCGCTTACATCAAAATCATTGATAAAAAAACAGACGACTCCCTGGGTGTTTATCTCGTCAGTCTCGAGATGGCATTACAGGAAATCGGCGAACAGGTCGAGGTCGATGGGAAACCATACCAGCTCTACCTGCGTTTTAAACGAACTTACAAGCCCTACAGTGTCAAGCTCATCGACGTTCGCAAAGACGACTATGCTGGTACCACTACCGTGATGAACTATTCATCTGATATTCATCTGGTCGATCCCACCACTAACGTCGACCGGGACATCAAAATCTGGATGAACAATCCGCTCCGTTACAGCGGCGAAACATTCTATCAAAGCGGCTATCACGCCGACCCGCGTACCGGCAAGGAATTGACGACCCTGTCGGTTGTCACAAACATGGGCTGGATGATTCCTTACGTCTCCTGCATGATTGTCGCTGTCGGCATGTTGTACCATTTCATGATTACCCTGCTCCGATTTCTGGGGAGGCGTGAAAAACAGAGAATTGAGCCCGCTGCGGTTTCTGAGGTCTCACTTCCCGATGAGTCAGTTGATGCTGCCTCGCAGACCAAACAACGGTTAATCGCGAATCTGAATACCTATCTGATTCCCGCCTTGATCCTGGTCATCTTTGGCGGCTATCTGATGAGTAAAGCCCGCATCCCTAAAACACCGTCGAATCAAATGCACCTGTATGAATTCGGTGAACTCCCGATTTTGTACCAGGGACGCGCCAAGCCCATCGATACCCTGGCCCGCAACAGCCTGCGGATCATTTCCGGTCGACAGGATTTTGAAGTGGAATATGATGCAGATGGCAAAATTGTCACCACTGCAGAAAAAGAGGAAGCAGCAGAAGAGGAAGCGAAAGCAGCAAAAGAATCCAAAGACAAAAAAGACAATTCAGATGCTAAAGTAGCTAAGAAGAAAAAAACGAAGACAAAAAAATATCCTGCGATCAAATGGCTGCTGGATACGATTGCCAAACCGCAAGAAGCTTATTCATACAATGTGTTTCGTATTGAAAATCCCGATCTGCTCCATACACTCGGACTCAAAAAACGACCGGGCTTCCGCTACTCCCTGGAAGACTTTATCGAAAAGCTTCCGGAACTCACGAAACAGGCAGAACTGGCACGCCAGGCGGGGCAGGGAAAAGCCAGCTTGTATCAATCACGGGTCCTGGATCTGGAAAAGAAAATCGGCATCGTCGACTTACTCATCCAGTCATTTACCCCTCCCAATATTCGCGCGGAATCGGCCCGCGAAGACTTAATTGAAGCCATCCGCCGTCATGGCATGCTCGACCGCCGCAACCCTCCCCGCGTCATTCCGCCGGGAGGTGCAGCCGAAGAAGAAGCCGAATGGCAAACCTATTCCTATGCCTGGACCCGCGATCTGGTCAAAGCCAGTTTTTCCAAGGACAAAGAAAACGAAGCCACCCAGGCCTGGACTAAAATTCTGGTCGCCTATTCGCAAGGCAATACCGAAGAGTTCAATAAAGAAGTCCGCAACTATCAAACCTGGTTGAAAAAACATCAGGCCGATCTGACAGATGTGAGTCTATCCAAAATTGATTACGAAGCATTCTTCAATCACTTTGAGCCGTTTTACTATTGCTCGGTTCTCTACCTGATTGCCTTCATTCTGGTCTGTGTTTCATTTCTGATCGGAGAGAAAACGTTAGGGAGCGCCGCCTTCTGGCTGATCGTCCTTACTTTTGTTGTACATACCTTTGCTCTGATTTCTCGAATCTATATCTCGGGACGTCCTCCGGTCACCAACCTCTACTCCTCGGCCGTCTTTATTGGCTGGGGCGCTGTGCTGGCGGGCATCGTGATCGAACGCATGAACCGGATGGGCATCGGTAACCTGCTGGCTGGAGTTTCCGGTTTTTCCACCTTGCTCATCGCCCACATGCTGGCCGGTGATGGTGATACGATGGCCGTGCTGCAGGCGGTTCTCGATACCCAGTTCTGGCTCGCCACTCACGTGGTCTGTATTACGCTTGGATACGCCGCCACCTTTGTCGCGGGACTGCTCGGCCTGTTTTACATTCTGTGGGGAACGTGTACTCCACGCATGACCGCGAATGCCGGCAAAGAGATCATTCGCATGCTGTACGGCGTGCTCTGCTTTGCCATTTTCCTGAGCTTTGTGGGTACGGTACTCGGCGGTCTCTGGGCCGACGATTCCTGGGGCCGTTTCTGGGGCTGGGACCCGAAAGAAAACGGGGCACTGATTATCGTTCTCTGGAACGCATTGGTTCTGCACGCTCGCTGGGGAGGCATGGTCAAAGATCGGGGTCTGGCAATTCTTTCGATCGGCGGAAACATCGTCACCAGCTGGTCCTGGTTTGGCGTCAATGAACTCGGCGTAGGACTGCACTCCTATGGATTTACAGAAGGAGTCCTGATGGCATTGGGCCTGTTTATGCTGTCACAGCTGGCCGTGATGGCGATCGCGATGATACCTCAAAACCAGTGGTGGAGCTTTAAGAACCGTGACGCCTGATGGAAGGTGAAAGCTGCAAAGTATTACGTTTGCTGCAGTTCTTTAAGTCAAATGAGATTTGCGACAACCCAAGCATACCCTTATGTTCAGGTGCCAGGGAAGAATAACCTCACACACAGCAGGCAGAAAAGTCACCCCATTTTATTCGACTAGAACTACTGATACGATTGGTGGCTCTTATCGAGAGAACCGCTTTAGCCCTGCATTCCGTTCTGACGAAAGATCTTATAACTTTACGTCTTCTACGGAATGGATTCCATGAAACGCTTCTATCTGGCTTTACTGATTGCCTTTTGCGTACCGGGTACGCTGCTCGCCCAGCCTGTTGACCCGGCCTATGAAGAGCCTGGTTTTGAGAATGAAAACTACGGCGGCGATGTTTCAGCGCTCTTTGGCGATTCCGCCTGGTTCGGCCGCTATCGGCCTCACTTCGGTTACCGCTACGAAGCGGGTGACACGATCGGACGCATCGGCGGACTCTCCTCCTTTGATGCCTTCTTCCCACTGCTGGAAGGGGAAGACAGCGACTGGCTGACCTTCATCGATGCGCGGTTGCTTCTAGGGGACGACAATCATAATCTGGGTTCGAATGTCGGTGTTGGCGCCCGCCAGTTTATTCCCGAAATTCAGCGCACGATCGGGGCTTACATTTACTACGACACCCGCGACGCAGGTTATGCGACCTTCGATCAGGTTTCCGGGGGGGTTGAAACCCTGGGTGATATCTGGGACGCCCGTCTTAACTGGTATGTCCCGACGGGGCAAACCCGCAATCAATATGCTACCACTCATACCAGCGGTGGTGGCTACTCATTCGTCGGGCATTATCTGACGGGCGGCACGTTTACCCGTTACTACCAGGCTGCGATGAAAGGCCTTGATATGGAAGCGGGAGCCAAATTCTATACCAACGATTTCATGGACCTTCGCGCCTACGCGGGATGGTATCACTTTCAGGCCAAAGGCAGTAAACAGGCCTGGGGCTGGAAATCGCGCATCGAAAGCCGGATATCAGATGTCGTTTCGCTCAATCTCAGTGTGCAGAATGACCGCGTGTTCGACACCACCGTCAACTTTGCTGTCGGCATCCAGTGGCCCAGCATTACGGGTTTACGAGGAGGCCCTCGTGCAGACCTGAAAGCCTGGGATCGACTCGGTGAAACTCCCGAACGACTCCGCAGTATCGTTGTCGACAATCAGGAAATCCAGGACCCGAATGGCGGCCTTGTCATTGATCCTACCACGGGACTGCCCTTTTACTTTATGCACGTAGCGACCGGCGGCAATAGTGACGGTTCTTACGAAGACCCGTATGCGACACTCGCCGCCGCCTTTGCTGATCCGCGGACACAACAGGGGAATGTGGTTGTCTATGATCACCGCAACGGCATGGAAACAGGCGACTTTACACTCGCAGGCAATACACAGGTCCTTTCAGCAGGACCGACACAGTTCATCACTTCCACTATCGGACCGATCCAACTGCCCGACTCCAATACCGGCGTGAATCCACAAATCACGGGTAGCTTCACGCTGAATAACCGCAGTGTACTTTCCGGCTTTGATATCACCACAACCGGTGCCGGTTCTTCAATTCTCGCTAACGGCGTCGGTAACCTGATGGTCTCTAATAATACGATTAATCATACCGGAGCCGGTACCGCCATCAGCCTGACAAATTTAACAGGCCCCGCCTCCTTCAGCCAGACACCTCTCACAAAATCAGGTGGCCTGGGTGTGTTGATTTCCGGGGGTAGCGGGAACGTGACCTTTACCAACAGTTCGATTACAAATACCAACGGCGATGGCATCGATATCCAGAATGCCGGCGGGACGATTCAATTTGGTCAGGTCACAACGACCAATGGCACAACATCTGTCAATGTCAGCAACAGCACAGCGAATATTACCATTAACAATCTGAGCAGCACCAATGCCGCCGCTGATTCGGTTCTGATCAATAACCTGACGGGTAGCTTTACTCTCAACGGGGGAACGCTCACGAATAGTGGCGCGACCGGCGTGACAGCAACCAATTCACAAAATATTACGATCCAAAACGTGACCATCGACACGCCCACGACGGAAGGTATCTTCGCTCAGAACGTGACGAATTTTAATTTCTCGTCCAATACAATCGACGATTCCGGCATTGACGCGATCGCGGTTCTGAATGGCTCCGGCAACGGTACGATCAGCGGAAACACCATCCGCAGTATTCTGACCGCCTTCGACGACGCCATCGATGTCGAAATTGGTGGAGATGCGACACTCGACATCGACAATAACATCATTAGCAGTGTGCTCGCGCTGGCCGGTACGGGAATCGAAGTCTCGACCACCGCCGGTAATGTGACAACACGTATTCGAGGCAACCAGATTAACAGCATCCTGAATGCCTTTGGCGACGGGATTACTTTCACAGGCGACTCGACCGGCGCCATGACCACAACCATTACCGGCAATACGATCCAAAATACGGCTGGCGTCTTCGGCAACGGAATTGGTGTTGTCTATAACAACGGTTCCGCCACCACGACCATCGCGATGAACACCATCGACTCGGACGACTTGGTCAACCTGTTCGGCTCAGGAGTTTATCTCAATCTGAATACGACCGGGGTGACAGATACCACGATCAATCAAAACACCATTTCTGATGATAACCTGGCCGCCTTGTTTAACGATGGTATCGCCATTGACATTGACCGCGGGACCGACCACGACGTCTTCATCACAAGCAACTCGATTGCCCAGACCGGCGGTATCTTCGACGATGGAATTGAAATCCTGATGAATGGTGGGGTCGGTGCTAATGCCAGAATCCGGGTCAATTCGAATACACTAAACGGTAGTGCCGGCATCGGTGGCAGAGGACTGGATGTCGCGGTCTTCTCACCTGATTTACTCTGCCTGGAGGTCATGGGTAATAATTCCAGTACCGCACTCGACTTCTTTGCAGCCGTCGGGGGAACTATCAATGTGGAAGATCTGCCTAATCTCTCCGTCGATAATAATGGAGCCACCATCAACCTGCTGGGCGGCGGAACCATCCAGAATATCGCCGACTGCTTCCCGTAAACCCGCTAATAAATCGCATCGGTTGAGTTGTAGTCAATTCAACGCGATTTACTCAGTAGGAATCACTCAACGGGTTCCATCCCAGACGGCAATACAGAGTTGAATCCCGCCAAGTGGGCAGACACGCGGGTACTGCCTCTACGCTACGGTTTCGTATCGACAACCGGACGATGACGTTCGATCTGCGACTTAAAATCTCCCAGGCTCTGCCAATAGAAGGGTTGATTCAAGTCGACTTCGGTGATGGCAACGGTTCCCCAGTCCTTCGCCTGCGCCAGCGGCTTGCCATCCTGACCATAAATCGCAGAGATCATCCAGTTGGCCGACGTGTCTGTGTAAGTACTGCTTATAACATAAACGTGGTTTTCACAGGCACGCGCTGCACCCAGCATCGGGTTACAGCCCCAGACCGGCCAGGCAATTACCTCAGCACCGTTTTTACTCAATTCGCGAGCCACCTCGGGAAAGAAGCCGTCGTAGCAAATCATCATGCCGACTTTTCCAAAGCGGGTCTCAAACACCGGATACTCGTGCCCCGGCGTCACGCCTCCTTCAATCTCACCGCGCGGCAGTGTCACTTTGCGATACTTACCGACAATGTCTCCGTCAGGACCAATCAACACTGCCACGTTGTAAACCAGATGCTCTGCCCGTTCGTAAAGTCCGACTACGATATACAGGTCATGTTTCTTTGCCAATTGACCGAAGTACTTTGTGGAAGGACCGGGAATCGGCTCCGCACACTCCGCATAAGGCAGCTTGGTTCCGTAGACTGTAATGGACTCGGGCAACACGACCAGATCGGCTTTCTGCTTGGCTGCCTGCGCAATCAACTTCGCAAACTGGGCCGGCTTGTCACTTGGTTTGTTCCCTTCCCGGGGCCGATGATGGATCGTCGCCAGGCGTACAATGCGCGGCTTGATATCATCGGTTTGCTTGAAGCTGATATTGCTCCACTGAATTTGTGAATGCGGCGGTCCCCAGCGAAAATGTAACTCGATCTGAACCTGCGCCGCCTCTGAAGGAGCACGGTAGACGCCCGCGACCTCCGTCCAGCCAGACTTGGTTTCCTGATCGCCTGGAAATTCCGGTTCTGCCCGCGGACGCTCACCAGGGCGATAAGAGGCAAATGATGGTTTATCCCGCGTTACACGTTTCCCGTTTTGATCAAGCCAGATCAATCGGGCTGTCCCGGCGCGACGAACCAGATCAATGCCTTTCGTTTTTCGTTGCGCTAGGAACGCGTAAGTCTTCCCCCCTTTGACAGGGAACGTCTTTTGAATGTGTCCCATCAAGCCTTCTCGCTTATCTGCCTGAATGAGAAAGGCCCCCTGTTGATTCGGGCCACCATCCGCATCCCATGAAATTTCTGGACGCAGTTCTTCACGAGGTGTCATCGCACGCCACCCATCGTGCAATTTTGGATCACCTGCGTAACCAACTTGAGAGGAGAGTAGAATCACTATCAAATAGAAAATGCCGCGTGCATTTTTCATGAAGACGCCTCCGGGAAACAATGTGAGTTTCTGAAGCGGTTATCAACTAACGGGACAATAACCGGCAAGCAATTATTGTAGCACCGCAGACATGACAAGGCATCTGAAAACTCAGTTTTGATTCAGATTCATTGGAAGCACGCAAACGCCATCAACGGCAGATCTGCAGAGAGGGCCAGGCGTAAACCCCAGGCGTTGACAAACAGCCGCCATATTTCCATCCCGAGATAAAGCAGGCAATGGTTGCTCTCTGCTTAAACAATCTCAATCAAGTCTTCAGGCTGTTCGGTTGACTTCTCTTTCAGTTCGATAAAGATTTTCAAAGCGTATTTCGCCAAACTTCGCTTTTCGCTTACTGAAGTCAACTCGTGAAGCGATTTCATGCACTTTTTCAGTTTATAGAAATCGAACTCCGTTGAATCTTCCAGATTATACAGGCCCATCCTCCAATGGGGAAAAAGGCGTTCCTGAATCGGATAGGAAATGATCCGGTTAACGCGGCAGTGTCGCTTATCTTTTTGAATCCGGGCAAACACGGACTCAACATCGTTGTAGCTCCCCTCTAGAACCTGAAAAAAATGACCGCGATCATAGACCAGAATCCCAGTGATCCCCTGCTGAGGATTGTTTCGACAGGCAGACTTCAAGATCTGTTTCAACCCAACCTTTGACATCGGAGCAAGACTCTTACTGACATAGATAAGTTGGTATAGCTTCATTTTGTGTGAACCAGAGAAACCAATGTGATACAAGAATGGGAACCTTCAAATTCCAATTCATCTATCATTGCTTATCGGTTCGATGGGGAGGGAAATACATTAATATCGGTGGAGATTAATCAGTTTAAAGCGAAATGGTCTTCTGCTGTCCTGAGCGAATTCTCCCTGAGAAACCACCTGTCTACCAAGGAAATCCACCTAGGCAATAGAGTGTTTGTGATTTTCAGATCAGCTCATTCCGGAAAATGGCTTTTTGAATTGAATGCGTCTACGCACTCCGACACTGAGCACAAACGACGGCTGCCTGCATCCACGATTTAAATATCGTAATACATGGCGAATTCATAAGGATGGGGACGCTCGCGCAAGGCGGCGACTTCCTGACTGGTTTTATACCAGATCCAGGTATCGATCACATCTTCAGTAAACACATCGCCGACCAGCAAAAACTTATGGTCGTCGCGCAATGCCTGTAACGCATCCTCTAACGAACCAGGTACAGCAGGCAGCTCGGCCAGTTCATCCGGCTTCAGATCATAGATATCTTTTTCCAGAGGATGACCGGGATCGATTTTATTTTGAATCCCATCCAGCATCGCCATCAACACAGCCGACATGGCCAGATAGGGATTCGAAGAGGAATCGGGACAACGGAATTCAAATCGTTTGTTTTCAGGATGCGGACTGTGGACCGGGATACGAATCGCCGCTGAACGATTCCGGTAACTGTAAGTCAAATTGATTGGCGCCTCATACCCGGCAATCAGACGTTTGTAACTGTTAGTAGTCGGACAGCAGAATGCAAACAAAGCCGCCGAATGCTTAAGGATGCCCCCCATGGCATACATGCCCATTTCGCTGAGCCCGCCATAACGGGAACCGGCAAACAATGGCTTGCCTTCTTTCCAGAGGGACATATGCAAATGCAAACCGGAGCCATTATCATTCCAGAGAGGCTTGGGCATAAACGTTGCTGTTTTACCATGCTTCGCAGCGACGTTTTTGACGATGTACTTATAGCGTAACAGGTTGTCAGCCGTCTTTAACAGTGGCGCATATTTCATATCGATTTCACATTGACCACCGGTTGCCACTTCGTGGTGCTGTGCCTCGACGTCGACGCCACAATCCATGAGTGACAGCATCATCTCCGTCCGGACTTCCTGTAACGTATCAGCAGGAGGAACGGGGAAATACCCCTCCTTATAGCGAATTTTATATCCCGCATTGGAACCGCTCCCCGCCTTGCCCCGGTTCCATTGTCCCTCGATACTGTCGACATGATAGTAGCATTCGTGCTCGTTCTGATCGAATCGAACATCATCAAAAATAAAGAACTCGGCTTCGGGACCAAAATTAGCGACATCCGCGATTTTTGTAGACCGCATGTAGCTTTCTGCTTTTCGGGCAACATTGCGCGGATCTTTGGCATAGTCTTCCCGGGTAATGGGATCTTGTATATTACAGGTCATTACCAGCGTATTCGACATAAAGGGGTCGACAAATGCTGTCTCGGGCTGGGGAACGACCAGCATGTCACTTTCGTTTATCGCCTTCCAGCCGCGCATCGAAGAGCCGTCAAATCCGAAACCATCTTCGAAACTCTTTTCTACTAATATCTTAGCAGGAATAGTGAAATGTTTTTGTGTACCGGGAAAATCCATAAACCGCAGGTCAATGGCTTGGATTTCACGTTCACGACAGAGGGCGAGCACTTCCCGAGGGGTCATCTTATTTTCCTGATTTAAGGATGTCATTCATCGAAGATTCTAGCTGAATACAGAATATCTTAATAATGCAAAACATATACCATTTCAGAAAATTGCTCAATTATCAGGCAATATTATTCATACATTCAGGTAGCTTAAATGCACAGAAAAGGCACTGGGAGGTAAAAATCACTTGGAATGGTTCGATAAAATAACTCATCCTGAAGGTCGTTTATATTTGCTTTTTATGCATAAATTATGATAGCGTGTTAGTTAGAGTCAGTTCATCAGTCATCTCTAATGCTAGTAAAACTAAGCAAGCACTCTTAACAGTTTCTCTATTCCCAAGAAGTTTAAGTTTCCTGAAAGGTATTTTACTTATAGAGTCAGGCAATATATTATATATAATTCTTAAGGAGAAAGTTCATGAAATCATTCCAGCGCTCGGTACGAAAAAGTGGTTTTACTCTAATTGAGTTACTCGTGGTGATTGCGATCATCGCCATCTTGATTGCGTTACTTCTACCCGCCGTTCAACAGGCACGTGAAGCAGCCCGACGATCAAACTGCAAAAACAACCTCAAGCAAATCGGCCTTGCCCACCACAACTATCATGATAACTATAAGTGCTTTCCTCTCGGTGGAAGAAGAGATGTGGCAGGCGGCTGGGGACCATCCTGGTGGGTTGGTGTCCTGCCTTATATGGACCAGGCACCTCTCTATAATAAATTAAATCTGGAAGTGCTTCATTCCGGTTATGTTGGAAACGGAGCGGTTGCCAATCGCGTCACAGTTCCTCTGATGGTCTGCCCTTCCAGCCCAATGACAACGTTCACACATGATACAGGCGGCGGCTGGACCCTCCGACCTCACTATGTCGGAATTTCAGGGGCCACCAATGGGAATGGATTCACCAATGCATCCATTCACAACGAATATGCCTATACCGGATGTTGTACTTCCGTGACTGCCGGTGGCATCAAAGCACGCGGCGGAGTGTTGCTTCAGAATCGATGTATTTCGATCAAAGACATTATTGATGGTACGACAAACGTCATCGTGGTCAGTGAATGCTCTAATTTCTTCCGTGATGCTTCCGATAACCCGATTCAGGTCAACAGTAACCATGGCTGGATGATGGGAACGGCTGATGGTGGTGAAACCGGACAAAACCGGACCTTCAACCTGACAACCATTCGTTATCCCCCCAATACGATTGATAACAGCCTGCCGGGAACCGGAAACAATGATGGCCCCAACAACGGCATCTACTCTCCTCATGTCGGCGGCGTGCATGCATTACTGGGTGATGGCTCTGTTCGATTCCTCAGTGAAAATATCGATATGCTGACGTTACGACGTTTAGCAACGCGTGACGATGGACAGCCAATCGGCGAATTCTAATCATAATCTTGCAGGCGGACCATCTATGTCCGCCTGCAATTTTTTCATGCGTTATGACTCACTTCTTTGATTTCTCATTCAAACCGCATTGGTCTACATACACCGAAAAGATAAGGGAAGAAATGCACAATTTATTCATGATGAATCAACCAAAACAGGTTTTCATGAGTGGCCTGATCGTAGCTGTCATGTGTCTTGTTGGCTGTGGTGGTGGAAGCAATCTGCCCAAGGGAGAAACGGGAACGGTAACAGGAAAAGTCACCTTTAATGGAAAACCGGTCCCGGAAGGCGCATCCATTGTCTTCCTGCACAAAGACAAAGGCATTACTGCCTCAAGTGTGATTGCCGCTGATGGATCATACGCACTTCGTATGCGGCGTGAGCCTGCAATCCTGACTGGCAAATATCAAATTGGCATTACACCGCCAACTGTTGAATTAACACCAGAAGAGGCGCAAGCGGTCAATGAAGGTAAAGAGCTTCCCCCCAAAGAATGGCCCGAGATTCCTGAAAAATATCGGAATCCTGAATCGAGCGGTGTGCTCTACACAGTCAATGCGGGTGAAAACACATTCGACTTGGATATGAAATAGACCACCCATCAAACGTAAATCACCAGACTGAGTCAGTCAGTGTGATCCCCCAAGGGATCTGTTGCGTGCATTCTCGCTGTGAAACATTACAGTGAAGCATTGAGGGCTTATCCCAATGCTTCACACTTTTCTTTCCCCCGTTGCCGGTAATAAACGAAATGCCTTGCAGCGTTTACGACCTCTGCCTTGCCTCTCTCCCTTTCCTGCAAGTTGACGGAGCTCACCGCGCCAACCTCACTCACTTCATATCTGAAATAAACGTGAGTGTTCTCAAAATTTCACACGTTTAGCAAACTGTGATACCTGCAGCATTCTGCCGATCAACATCACCCCAGGAGCAACATCGGCATTGAGACCAATCCCATTTCATTCAATGTGCAAGCGCGTTCCAAAAACGGTTCTAGAGGTTTCTGACTGATCCCCCCGAAAATTTGACATCGAGTCTTGACCAATTGCTTTAAAGGCAAATGATATAAGATTGACTTTCTTACTTACTCCGAAAATAGAAATTCAGAAAACCGTACATTTATCAACTGAATTCATTGGCAGCATAAACCAAACTACGGTAAACTTGATCAAAACATCAACAAATCAACATAGTTCAACACATTGATACGTGGGACTTTTTTAGTCCCTGAACTGAATCGCAAATCTATTTCAGTTCCACTTCAGATTGCTTTTCGACAGCAGTCAGTTCGTCATCTCGATGGTGAACTATACTCGCTTTTTGTCCTTAATTTATTCTTAATGACCAAGGAGAGAAACGTGCCAATGAGTCAATTTTCGAGACGCGCTTTTACGTTAATTGAACTACTGGTGGTCATCGCCATCATCGCAATTCTTATCGCTCTACTACTCCCCGCCGTACAACAGGCCCGTGAGGCAGCCCGCCGCAGCACCTGTAAAAACAACATGAAACAGATCGGACTGGGACTGCATAATTATCATGAGACTCACAGTATGTTTCCCATGAGCTACAAGCATAGAGATGATGGTTATAACGCGACGCAGCGAGGCATGAGCTGGATTTCCTACATACTCCCCTTTATCGATCAGGCGAATGTTTATAATAAAATCAATCACGGGCAATATCTGACTGATCCTACCAATACGGAAGTCTCACGAACAATTCTCACAGTGATGCTCTGCCCAACTGACCCAGGAGTGGAGAATGGCCTTTTAACAGGCCGCGCGAATGTGAATGACACGAGAGCAGTCACCAGCTACAAGGCGGTTGCCGGAAATAATTGGGCCTGGGGACCATTTACGCATTCCGATCCAAAAGGACGGAACCCCGGAAGTACAAATGGACTGGATTTTGGAAATGGATTTATGTGCCGGAATGGAGATGCCACGGGCAAGGTCAACACGACCAAAGTGCGCGATGTCACTGATGGACTAAGCACCACTTTTGTTGTGGGAGAAGCCCTTCCCAGAGAATGCAATCATTCCTGGTGGTACTGGTTCAATGGAAGTACGGCAACATGTTCTGTCCCTTTGAATCATTATGTTCATAACACTTATACTCCAAGCAACTGGCCCTACAATTATTCCTTTGCCAGTCAGCATGTCGGGGGTGCTCATTTCTTAATGGGAGATGGCGCTGTCCGTTTTGTCAGTGAAAACATCGATACCGGAACCTATCGCGCCCTGGCGTCTATTCAAGGTGGCGAAACGCTTGGCGAATTCTAAGCCGATAAGGAATGTTCTGTTGTATCTGATTTAATATTCAATGCAGCCTGTTTGGTGCAAATTAAACAGGCTGCATTTTCTCAAGGGTCTGACATGCGAAATTATAGTTTGTTACTGTTACCTCTAATCACGTTACTCATTTCTGGTTGTGGCGGTGGTCCTGACGACGCTCCTAAGACAGTAGAAGTCACCGGAACGGTCACTATGAAAGGCAATCCGGTCGCAGACGCCACCATCGTCTTCATTCCCAAATCAGGTCCGTCTGCAGTTGGCTCTACAGATGCGTCCGGGAAATACTCTCTCAAAACAGGAAAGGAACCAGGGGCCATTCCGGGATCACACGTCGTCACAATTACTTCTGGGGGCGAAATCCCCATGCCGGGAACAGAAGCAGCCAAAAAAGATCAATCGAAACCGGAGATTCCTCCCGAATATGGAGACCCCAAAAAATCGGGGCTCACTGCTGACGTTAAAGCCACGGGTGAGAATGTCATCGACTTCAAGCTGAATTAAGTCAGCTGATTGAATTCATTTTCAGTGAGCCAAAATCCTGGCCGGCGCATGCGTTGGACCAGGATTTTTTTATCGATAGACGCCAGCAAAAACACCATTTTCTCGCATGTACTCTGCTCTGTTTCGATCTGTTTTCAACATATTTCAGCAAAAAAGCTCAAAGCATATCACAAACTTTTAAACTTAACACAGGCTTCACATCGGGACTATTTACAAACCCCAGTTGATTCTGCCTATAATGGAGCCTGACCTTCCTGTTTACCTCCCATTACTGATGACTAAATTCTTAGAGGATCAAATGAACCGCGCTGTTTCTTCCAGCCTGTTAGCGCTGATATTACTGGCAATCGTGACACCTGTTTCAGCAGAAAAACCGAGCCAGGATCATATCCGAAACATCCAGGCCGCTGCGATCAAAAACAAGAAAAGCCCCGTCGCACACTGGGGCTTCGATCCTGAAAACTACACCCAGTGGTCCACACATTCGTTACGTCTGATTCCTGTATATACATTCGGCACTAAAGGGAATCCTCAAGGAATCGATCTGAATTCCTATTCCGGCAAGAACAGCCCTTATCGCAACAAAAAATCATTGGAAACCATTTACGGTTTCCTGCCGGAGAACAGTTTGAATCCGGAAGCCGAATATCTGGACCAGACCAATCTCTATGATCTACAGCAGGCGGCACTCAAAGCAGGTAAGAAAAACATCATCCTGTTTGTCTTTGACGGCATGGACTGGCAAACCACGAAAGCAGCCGCCCTGTATTACACAGGTAAAGACAATTACCAAAGCGGACGCGGCACCGGATTCCACTTCCAGGACTACCCGGCCGCAGGCACGACCCAGTTTGGTTACATGGTGACAGCACCGCACAATGCTGGCTCAAACGTCGACGTCAATCAACAACATGTGACGAATCCCGGAGGCAAAATTCGTGGCGGTTATAACGCCAAAAAAGGCGGCCCCAACCCATGGACCCCCGGTAACGATAAAAAATATTTAATTGGGAGCGCGAGTAATAATTACGGCGAACATGCTTATCCCGATTCCGCGAACACCGCCACCTCGATGACGGCAGGAATCAAATCTTATAACAACGCCATCAACGTCGATCCCACGGGCGCACCTGTCACAACCATCGCCCATCAGGCACAACAAAAAGGCTACTCGGTCGGCGTTGTCACCAGCGTTCCCATTACGCACGCCACTCCTGCAGCCGCCTACGCGCATAACGTCAGCCGCAATGATTATCAGGATCTGGCCCGCGATCTGGTGGGGCAAACTTCGATTTCGCATCCCGCAGACCCGCTCCCAGGTCTCGACGTCGTCCTCGGTGGTGGCTTTGGAACCATTGAAAAACCGACAGGGGCCAAATCACATGGAAAAAATTTCGCCCCCGGCTGGAAATACATTACCGAAGAAACGTTGAAAAAAGCAGACGTCAAAAACGGAGGCAAATATACGGTCGCCGTACGGACTCCCAATGTCAAAGGCAACGAGGGACTGAAACAGGCAACCGAAGAGGCCGTCAAGAATCACACCCGGCTGCTGGGCGTTTATGGAGTCCCCAAGTATTCTGCTCATCTCCCGTTCCAGACCGCCAACGGTGACTACCAACCTGCTGTGGGATTAAAAAACAGCGCCGAAGTTTATTCCGAAGCAGATCAACTGGAAAATCCTACTCTGGCAGAAATGACCGATTCCGCGCTGCAAGTGCTCGGTCAAAACAAACAAGGCTTCTGGCTGCTGGTCGAAGCAGGCGACGTCGACTGGGCTAACCACGATAACAATCTGGACAACTCGATTGGGGCTGTCAAAAGTGGAGATGCCGCGTTCAAAGTAATTACGGACTGGGTCGAGAAAAACAGCAACTGGGACGAAACCATCGTGATTCTCACCGCCGATCACGGCCACTATCTGCACATCGATCAACCGCAGACCTTGATCCCTCCGAAGCAGGAAAAGAAATAGATCTGAGAGACTCAGTTTGCCTGCAGTTTGCCGGCTGTGGGAGCCAACAAGCCGGCATCCAACATTAGCCGAACCAGTTTTTGCGCCACGGGACCCGCTACGCGACTGCCTGAGCCGCCGTGTTCAATCACCACCGCAAAGGCGTACTTCGGTCGCTCTGCAGGTACAAAACCCGCAAACCAGGCATGGTCATTTTTTCCGCCACCGGTTTCCGCCGTTCCCGTCTTACCGGCAATGCTGATTTCTTTCATCCTCACGGTTTTGTAACCTGTTCCGCGTGGATGAGCGACCACATCGATTAACCCTTCACGAACCCGCTCCAATGTCCCGGGATGAATGCCACTTACATAGCGACGCGGATGTGAAATCATCTGCCGCGTGGTCGTGGATGATTCTGCGGAAGGCACAATACTGTGCCCCAGATGTGGCACAATCAGTTCTCCGTCATTCGCCACCACCGCCATCAGGCGGGCAATCTGTAACGGAGTTACCGTCAAACGCGACTGACCAATGGCGATTCCCAGCGTATCGCCGGGATACCAGGGCGAACTCCCTTTTTTCTTTTTGGTGGAAGGATCAGGCAAGTGCCCGCCTCGTTCGCCTGGAATGTCGATGCCCGTCGGTTTGCCAAAGCCCAGTTGACTGGCCCAATGACAAATCAGTTCCGGTCCCATTGTACGGGCGGCCTGAAAGAAATACACGTTACACGATTGGCATAACGCCTGCGTCAAATTAATATCGTTGTGCCCAACACCATAGTGCCGATAAATATAATCGCGGTGCCGATCAGGACGATCCAGATAGCCGCGACAGGCATAATATTCATCCGGATCAATCTTGCCACTTTCCAGCAGTGCGATTGAAGTCAGCGTCTTGAATGTCGAACCGGGAGGCAGCATCATCTGAGTCGCCCGCGGAAACAAGGGACGCTTGGGATTATTCAGCACAGCCTGCCACTCTTCAGGCGAAGGACTCAGTAACAGGTTTAAATCGTAGCGCGGTGCAGACGCGGTCGCGACAATCGCACCAGTTCGCACATCCAATACCACCACACAACCGCCCGAGGAAACATCAAGCGTAGTCTCCGTTTTCTCATCTGCCGGCCGTTGTAAATCGGCCAAAGTCTGATCCAGCAACTCCTGAGTCTGCCCCTGAATCTGTGTATTCAAAGTCAGTACAACATCATCGCCCGACTTGGGCTCGCGAATTACCTCGGTACGAATGATCTCTCCCTGCCGATTTTTGACGACCCGTTTCAACCCGCGCAACCCACGTAAATAACGGTCGTATGTTCGCTCAACCCCCATCTTGCCGATCCGATCTCCCTCACGGTAATCGAGCGGATCTCCTTCCGGGAACCGTTGCTTACGAGCAGCCAGCATCTTTTCATCAATGCGATGACGAATGCCGATTTCATGCGGGGCGATCGTCTTCTGCGGATATTCACGCAATGTCGCGATTTGAATATTGATTCCTGGAAATCGCTCCGGATGTGCCGAAATGGCCAACGCAATTTCGCGTGGGATACCTGATGTAATCGTGTGATAATCAAGTTCCTCGCGCACCACGATCCGATCGCGTTGCGGACGACGGGGAGGCCGCGTCAGTGTCTCTTTCAAAAAGTTCCAGAATGAAGTCAGGCGATCTTGGGCATCGGCCGTATTAGATTCCGTAGACGTGTTCACAGATTGCGATGTCATTTGTTTGCTCAACGCACGCTGATTTACGCTTTCAATGATTGTCTCCACCCGTTGTTGAATTTGCTGGCGCGACTCTGTTAACTCATCTGAGGTCGAATGCATCACCAGTGCCAACTCATCCCAGAGTTGCTGACGGCGCGCCAGCACCTGTTCTTTGGCAGCGTCGACCTTATCTTGTTTACGACGATCGACGGGTTCCAGAAGCATCAATGCCTGCTGTTTTAACCAGCGTTTGTTTGGCGGTTCTTCCAGCCAGCGATAATGCGCCTGCAGATCAAAACGCTCGACATCCATCGCTAATACACGGCCATCAATGGATACAATCCGCCCATCGCGACTGGGAATTATTTCAAACGATTCGGTCGTGCGACCAAATTGAGAATAAAAATGCTCTGCATTCATCAACTGAATAAACAGCAGACGCCCACTCACCGCCAAAAACGGAGCAATCAGGATCAAACCCAGCAGGAAGACCCGCACGCCGGGTAGACGATCCACCTGAAACGACTGCCCTCTTGCATCGTTTTCTGAACTCAGATGATCATTACCGGGCCGATTTCGCATGGGAATAAAAAGTTACTCTGAGGAAGATCTGGAAGGGAAACACAATCAGTGGGAGTAGCGGCTTTCATACCCGGTCCCCTGATGCAGATTCTGCTCAAAATCAAAGGGAACCAGCCGCAGAACGAGTTTGAACGAGATGAGAAGAGTAAGCCCTGCCACCGCTGTATACAGGGCATTGCCTGCTGCCTGCTGTATCAATGTCGTCAGCTCGGGTAAGACGTTCGTTTCGAGGTGATTCAAGATTTGAAACAAACTATCAAAGGTAAATGCAAATACCGCCATTAGCACAAAGCGACTGAACAGCGAACGGATCTGAAAATGAATCTGGATACGGTACGCCAGCCAGATTAACCCCGTCAGTAATAAAATGCCCGTACCCGGAATCGCCGCATCGAAGGTTTCACAGATGAGTCCGGTCACAATCGCCCAGACAAACCCCCGCGCATCACGGTACCAGAACAAAGCAAAGCACAATACCAACAGCAGCAGGTTGGGATGACTCCCTGCAATGGTTGCACTGGGCACAAAGCTGATTTGAACGATCAACATGAGATAACCAAAGATCAATAAACTGAAAAATTTCACGGGTTCGTTCCTTCCTCAGTTCGTTAACATTCGTCGCGGGTTCACAATCTGCCGGAGTACACTCACCTGTTTGACATCCGAAAGTGTGACCGCCGGCTCAACGATAATTTTCCAGTAAGGGGCGCCTCGGGGAAGTTCGGCTTCAATCACACGGCCGTAATACATCGGCTGCCCCAAAGTCGATTGCATATTCAGTGGCAGTTCCCGATCGACTTCTCCCGTATACACTTCCTGTCCCACCTGAATTGATTCGGTGGGAGGAATCTGCATTAACTGGCATTTCCCTTCCCCCAGACCAACGAGAATTCCATCAGTGCCCCACTGCAGTCCCTGGTCCGTCTTGCGGGCAATCCGCGCCGATCCGCGATACTTCACCGACGTGATCGGGATCAGACTGCTCGTCCAGCGTCCGACTTCGCTGATTTTTCCAATCACCGTCTTACCGGCGTAGAGTGAATATCCGACTTTCACCCCCTGCATCGCCCCTTGATCAATCAACGGCAAATCGGACTGCAGCACGAACGAAGACTCCAGGACTCCCTGCACACGCCCTTGATTCAGTAGTTGCCCCTCTCTTAACAGGGCGATTGATGATTCTCCTAAAATATGAGCAGAGATCAGATCAGGCACCAGCAGACGTTCGCCCGCCTGCGATTGATAGTCGGGAGCCCCTGTTTGCTTCAGTTGCTCAAGTTCTTCAGACAACTGCAGTGTCTGTAACTCAAGCCGCCGGTTTGCCTGCTCCGCTTCCGACAATTTCGCTTCGAGCTGTTGAACCAGAGACGCTTGCTGTGTTTCTTTCGCAGCAGGAAACTCCCAGTCTTTGATCTGTTGAACCAGAACCAGCCCCGGTTTGGCAGCATCACGAACCAGATTGTAGACGCGGCTCGAATAAGCAGACGGCACCAGATACAGGCCGATCCCGGTCAGTATCGACAGCAATACCAGCTTGATCTCCGATGAGCGCGTCTCGCGTTTCATAAACTACGGCCCGTCCCTTTAAAAGTCGCCTTCACCATTATCGAAGGCGTGTCGCCACTGACTCAGGTGTTCCAGGCAAATCGCAGTTCCCCGCGCCACAGTCCGCAACGGATCTTCATCTACGCGTACCGGAATTCCCAATTGCTCGGTCATGTAATGATCAAGCCCCCGCAGCAAAGAGCCGCCGCCAGTCAGCACCATTCCGTTATCCGCCAGATCCGCCACCAGCTCCGGCTTACATTGTTCAATGGTCTGCTTACAACAATTCAAAATTGCTTCCAAAGGTCCGTGCAGCGCGTCCCGAAGTTCTTCGCTGGTCACGATGGCTTTCCGGGGAATACTGCTGATGATATCCAGGCCTTTGACTTCGCCCGTCAATTCCTGCTCCAGCGGATACGCGCTTCCCAGTTCCAATTTGAGTTCTTCTGCTGTCTGCACGCCCATCCGCAATGAAAAATGCTGTTTCATATATTCCACAATGGCTTCATCGCATTTATCGCCGCCAATCCGAACCGAATTGCTGACGACGGTATCGCCCAGACTCATGATGGCAACTTCACTGGTCCCGCCACCAATGTCACAGACCATACTGGCCATCGGTTCGGAAATCGGTAAACCGGCACCAATTCCGGCCGCCTTCGATTCTTCAATCAGATAGACACGTCCCGCGCCTGCGCGTTCCGCGCTATTGAAGACAGCGCGTTTTTCTACCGGTGTAATACTGCCTGGTACCGCAATCACCACACGTGGTCTCAGTCCGCGCGAATGATGGCGGGCCTTGTGAATGAAATAACGCAGCATCGACTCGCAGAGTTCGAAGTCGGTGATCACACCCTCTTTGAGAGGACGGACGGCAATGATGCTGTCGGGTGTGCGGCCCAGCATCTGCTTAGCCAGTTTTCCGACTGCAGTTCCTTTTCCCAGAATCTTCCGGCTTCCCTTATGCAGCGCCACCACCGAGGGTTCGTCCAGCGCAATCCCCTCGCCCTGGATCGCGACGATGGTATTCGCCGTTCCCAGATCGATCGCCAAGTCAGGGCAGAGCCATTGACGTAAACGGTGCAGCATCCTTGCACTACCGCTTCATGAAGAAAAGAGTAAACTGCGGAAACAGAAACCAGCGGCAATCTCAGACACTGACTGCTGAGAAGCCTGCTATTCACAAAACATCCTGTTAAGATTGGGAAAATGTATTCGAGATGGTGAGTTTCTGCAAGATGCAGTTTTGAAACAGTAGCCCACCAGATAAAACAGGAAAACCTGGCAACCCTGGTTAGGCCTGCCAGATTTGGATTCCCCCCATTCAGTGCTATAATTAAGAAAATTCCATTGATAGAGAGTGAACTGCCCCCTCATGTATGATTCGGATGATGAAGAAGAAATTGAAGACACGATCGCACAAGAACAACAATTCTTCATCCTCGGCGGCTCCCTGTTCTCAATCGGTTTCATCGTCATTGCCTTTGGCGTAGGCTGGGTCCTGGGAGTCGATCCGCTGCAAAACCTGAACTGGAGCTGGCCTGACCTCGGCATCGGAGTCGCAGCAGCGGTGCCGATGTTCCTCTTTTTTCTGTTCGCCGTCCGCACGCGCATTGCTGCATTTCAAAAGATCAAACAGTTCCTGCTGGATGAGCTCGGCCCGCGGATTGAACACGGCTCGATTCTGGAACTGTTCATTCTCTGCATTTTTATCGGCTTGGGAGAAGAGATGCTGTTTCGCGGCGTCCTGCAGTCATGGGCGACTCAATACGGCGTTGTCTTCGCCATCGTCTTCACGAACATGTTATTTGGGATTGTCCACTCCATCACACGTCTGTACGTCATCGTCGCCACGCTGATGGGCGTTTACTTGAGCCTGCTGCTCGTCTTTTTCTCACCCCAGAACCTGCTGATCCCGATCACCACGCACACCATCTACGACTTCCTCTGCTTTATCACCATCATGCGTCTCTACCGACAGCAGGTGATCGCCGCGCATCCTGAAGGCTAGACCGGCAGAGCGCAGCCTCTTATTTTACTTCCAGAAGTGATCTCAGTTTCTCACGGCCTGCTTTTTCCCTCAAGTCCACTTTCCCGATAACGTTGCCATTACGATCAATCACGATGGAACTCGGAAAGCCATTGATTCCGTAATTGACACTCATTTTCGAATTCGCAACCGGCTCTCCCCCCGGAGAGTAGGGTAATTTTCGCAGGCGGGTGAGTGCAACCGGGAACGTAATCTCTCTCCCCTTCCAGATATTCTTTCGTATCTTGGTTAGCTTCTCATCCATCGCTTTGATCGAAGTCACCTCGTCATCTTCACCATACGGTGTGTGGATGCCGATAATCGCCAGGTCTTCATTTGCAAACTCGTCTTGTAATTTGAAGAGTTCCGGAATCCCGGAGTAAACGCAAGGACCGCACCACCAGCCCCAGAACTCCAGAATAACGACTTTGCCGCGTAACTCTGATAGCTTAACCGGCGGTCCATTTTTCCATTCCACGACATCGACTATTTCTGGAGCGGGCTTGCCTTCAAGCATAATCCACTTTTTAGCATCAGCATCAGCTGTTCCTGCATCGAATTCTGTTTGCCCCAGCTTGATCACGATTGATTTTTCAACCGGACTAATATGCGCCCCATGGCCCACAATCGTAAACGCTCCTGGTGGCAGAAAGAAATGAAGTGTCGAATCCGGCCCATTACACCATTGGCACATCAGATTCTCCGAAGCACTGACTCCCCGAATCCGGCCGAGCTTTTTCCCTTTCGATTTCAGCTGGCTACATTTGATCTGCCAGGTCACATGACATTCGGGATACATCTTCAGGACCAATGGCGACTGTTTGTCCTGAATGAGATCCGTACGCTTGACGGCAACAAGTCCCCGCCCGGCATGGCGTGCATAGACCATACCGCGATATTTGTCTGGATTGAAAAATTGAAGCATTCCATTGGAATCCGATTCAAGCTCGAAATGCCCAAAATTCCAGTCGGCGACATGCGCGGCATTAAAGCCTTTGAAAATAGAAAACATCCCCGTCTGTGCGCCCGCAACTGGTTTGCCCTGTTCGTCGACCAACTGCACTGTCAGAAACGGTTTGGCTTCGGATTTCGCCTCTTTGTTCTCATCGTCTGCATGCAGGATGCCTGTAAAAAATAACCCGGTGACCAACATGAAATACTTGAAGCCGAGTCGCATAGCATTCTCCCCAAAGTGTCCCGTTGGTATTGAAACCCTCTCTTCAGACAGTCATTCAAGCAACTTTTGTCTATCATATCAATTTTTTTACAAATCCCATCGTACCAGAGAAGAGAACCCATAAAAAAACAGGACGAGCATGAAGAGCTCGTCCTGTTTTCGGTTTGACGTCTGTTTCAGTTTTACTTTTTCTTTGAGGTCTTCGGGATTTTTGGATCTCGTTTCAAAGGGAGTGAAACCTGCTTTCCGGTCCAGGAAGACTGGTAAATCGCCAGAATGATTTCCACACTCTTACGACCATCGTTACCGTCAACCAGAGGTTTCTTGCCCGTTTTGATCGACTTGATTAAGTCTTTCAACTGTTCCATATGTCCTGCATAGGAAATCGCCGAGGGGTCACTCGCGCCGCCGGTGTTGCCGCTCTTTTTTGCCAACTCGGTACGAATTTTCTCGTCGCGGGTATTCTCTTTCGCGAACTCCCAGTGCAAGACATCGTCCTGCTCGATAATCACAGTTCCCTCGGTACCGGAGATTTCTGTTTTCTTGAGCAGACCAGGATAGACGCTGGTTGTCGCTTCAATCACACCAAGTGCACCATTTTTGAAGCGAATCGTCGCAACGCCTGTGTCTTCCACTTCGATGCGTTTATGTGCCAATGTGCCGGTCATACCGTTCACATCGGCGACGTCACCCATGAACCAGTATAACAGGTCGACGTTATGGATCGCCTGATTCATATAAGCGCCGCCCCCATCCAATTGCCAGGTGCCACGCCATCCGCCGCTGTCGTAATATTCTTGAGTTCGCCACCATTTGACGTAGGTATCACCCAACGTCAGTTTGCCGAAGCGACCTTTCTCGATCGCTTTTTTCAATTCTTTATTCGCGGCTCCGAAGCGGGACGGCATGATGGTTGCCAGTTTGACTTTATTTTTCTTGCAGGCGTCGATAATCGCATCGCAACGCTTCAGCGTAATCTCCAGCGGCTTTTCGACAACCACGTGCTTGCCGGCATTGGCTGCGGCGACTGCCGGGTCCATATGCGCACCGCTGGGAGTGCAGATACTGACGACGTCCACTGCGGGATCTGCCAGCATTTCATCTAAATCATGATAGGCCGTGCAACCATTCGCTTCTGCAAATTTATCAGCCGATCCTGCAAATCGATCAAAGCAGGCGACCAGCTTGGCGCCCCGAATCTCTTCGAGGGCCTTTGCATGAAAATTCGAAATCATGCCACAGCCGACAATTCCAAAACCTGTTGCCATAACTGTTGCTTCCTGTAGTGCGTCAATAAAAGTGAATGTCTCTCCCGATATTAAACATGGGATCCGAGAACATAAAGTATCTTAACAAAGCAGCTCAACCAACGTTTTACGAAGAATTGTCGGCGAATGCAATGCGCGCGGAATCATTTCCCCTGTTTGCCCCCTAAACCGGGCAGGCACAGCACAAAACAATCTTAATCTACCAGTTCGACCTGACAGAATCGTTTTTTACCCACCCACAGCAGAAGCCCGTTTTCGACCGGAATTGCCTGATCATGGGTTTCGATTTTTTGTTTCTCTTCGCCCATCTTGGCTCCACCCTGTTGGATCGAACGCCGGGCATTACTGGTCGAATCACACAACCCCGCCTGTTTCAATAAATTCGCCGCTGGCAATGTCCCATCATCATTTAATTCCGACTTTGAAATCTGCGCGACCGGAATCTCAGAAGGCATCCCGCCCGAACCGATCTCTCGCTGCCAGCGTTCGGCCGCTTCGTCAGCAGCACTGGCATCGTGGTACTCGGTGATAATCGTTTTCGCCAGTCGAACCTTGGCCTCTTTGGGGTGCCCTTGCAGAATGGTCTTCACATCCTCAAGAGGAAAATCCGTTAAGAGTTCGTAAAACATCGGCATACTGTCATCCGAAAGCTGCATGAATTTTTTCATCTTCTCATAGGGAGCTTCGCTGATACCGATGTAATTCCCCAGGCTCTTGCCCATCCGGCGTACACCATCGGTGCCGACCAGGATCGGTGACATCACACTCACCTGCTGCTTCAGCCCTTGATCTTTCTGCAGATCGCGGGCCAGCATGAATGAGTAGAGCTGCTCAGTGCCCCCCAGTTCAATGTCTGCTTTAATTTCAACCGAATCCCAGGCCTGCATGATCGGGTACAGACATTCGTGCAGATAAATGGCCGCTTCTTCACGATATCGCTTGGAAAAATCATCACGGGTCAACAACTGCGCGATGGTGACTTTGCTGCAGAGCTCCAAAATTTCGGCAAAATTCATTTTGCTGAACCAGTCGCCGTTGCGAACAACCTCGGCATGTTCCAGATCTATGACTTTGCCAACCTGATTGAGATAATCAATCGCATTTGCTTCCACCTGCTCGGCGGTGAGACGCGCCCGGGTTTCGTCCCGGCCACTGGGATCTCCTACGAGGGCTGTGTAATTTCCGATAATAATGACGGCCTGATGCCCCAGTTCCTGAAACTGGCGCATCTTTCTCATGGGAACTGTATGTCCTAGATGGAGGTCTATCCCTGTGGGGTCAATCCCGTATTTCACCCGCAGAGGGGTTTCGGTGTCCCGACTCCATTTCAATTTTTCCGCCAGTTCCTGTTCAGGAACGATCTTCTCAACACCACGACGGATGACAGCCAATTGCTCTTCCACAGGCAAAAATTGCATTGAACGTACCAGACTCTTCTCGTATATAAATGGTTCTGAAAAAGGGGTTTCGCCCATTTTGTCGACTCATGCCACGAGCGTCAATCTATGCAGCCGACTCGAAGTTGTTAATTTGGCAACGATTTGAACAATCAATGTCCGTCCTGAGAAGCCCTGGTTGATGCGAACAGTAAATCATGCTGTAGAGCAAATCGATGACGTAATCTTGTGGTATTTACAAAATGCCGGAAATTTCCCCTGTACACAGAAATAATGACATTGATACAACTCCTTTAAATCAGTTACAAGAATCGTATTATAAACGCGCCTCTGATTGATTTTACTTCCGACACGCCCTCCCCTTGACCTCGAAACTAAGCCTGTCTTTCAATGGACATCTCACACATTTTACAATTCAAACAGGATCAGGAATTTTCAAAACTCCTGCACCATGATAATTACATCGATCTGACGATCGCCGCCCTCGAACTGGCCCGCGATGATCAGCCTGACCTGCAGTTTGAACCCACTCTGATCTGGATTCGCTCACGGGCCTGCGAACTTTCCGGCCGTGTTGCACTGGCTAACGATGATCGAACACTTGTGCAAAATTTTGTCGACTGCCTGGCAAAACAGTATGGACTCAAGGGGAACGCTACCTGCTATCATCAGCCGGAAGGCAGCTACCTGAACCATGTCCTCGAAACAAAACAGGGACTGCCAATTTCACTTTCCCTCATTTATATGGCAGTAGGAAAAGAACTGGGGATTGAGATTCATGGAGTCGCTGCGCCCATCCAGTTCCTTGTGCGATACGAAACTCATGCGGGTCCCTTATTCGTTGATCCTTATGCCAAAGGAGCCATCTATAACGAACAGGAGTGCGTCGAGCGATTGGCTGAACTGGGAGATTTTCCCCACAACCAGCTTCTCAGGCTCTTAAAGCCAGCCAGTCATCGGGAAATAATCGTTCGCATACTGATTAATCTCAAACGCATCCACGAAGAACGCCAGGATTATCAGAAAGCCTGGAATGTACAACGACGTCTGTTTGCACTCAGCCCGCTGTCGAACAAACACAAAAAAGATCTGGCAGCGCTGAGTTTTAAAACCAAACAACTGAGTCTGGCTGTGGAACTGCTTGAAAGCTGCTTGAAGAGCTGTCCCATTTCCGAACAGGACGATATCAAACTGATGCTGCAAAAAGTTCATGCAGAACTGGCGAAATGGAACTGATATCGGACAAATTGAATTCAGTCTATCAACTGCTTAACCGACCTTCAGTTTCGTCTGATACAGGAATTTGCCCCCACTCTGAAACGTCTGATTTTCAGAAAAGCGACTCCAGGCCAGACGGACAACGAGAAATTCCTTCACCGATTTTTTCAAATCAAAGGTTACGGCAACTTCACGTGAATAGATGGGGGAATGATGTGAAAAGGAAATCCCCTCGATCGAAAGGTTGCGGCCTTCCACAACTTCGATATCGGATTCCAGTTTTCGGGTTTTGGAATTGACCATCGCCAGACCAATCGAACGCTCCAGAGGAATGCGATGCCATTTACGGCTACTGATGGTAGCAGGCTCCAGATACCAGCTGGCGACAATCGTATCGGCCAGTTTATTCAACTCGGGAATCCGTCGCAAACAGGGGAATTTTTTTGTTTCGCGCAAGAACGCTTCGCGTTTGTCAAATTTAAACCCTGGTGCTCTGACCTCTTCCAGATCGCGTGTCGTGACTTCTCTCTCGCATGCACTTAAGATTTGCCCCATGGAACTTGCTCTTTTTAAACGTACTAAAATAGAAAACTGATCGAAGCTGCCAGGAATTCATAAAGTGAAATCCTAACATCTTTGCAGAATAGCGATGACTCAAGAAATGCTGCCGGGGAGTTTCAGGGAAAGAGATAACTTAAATTTAGCCTCAAAAGAATTCATCGTCAAATTACGATACGAAGTGACTCCCGAGTGGCCAGTATGACATCAGATACAATCACCCCAAACGGAATAACCGATTACTTCTCATCGCAGTTTCAGACAAAATGCAAACACGAAAGCCCAGGCCAGATAATGCCTTAGATTGATAGGGGGAACTTGCTGAACAGAAGCAGAGGTTTAGTCCTCCTTTTAAGATTCAAGCAGAATTGCCGGCACAAAACCGATGACTCATGCCTCCAGAGCCGCTTTCACTTCTAAAATCGCAGGCTCCCATTCTCCCAGGTCTGCCTGACGAAACAATCGGGCCGTTGGGTACCAGGGACTGTCTGTTCGGTCGAGCAACCACCGCCATTCAGGAAGCTGAGAGACCAGAATCCAGACCGGGACACCTAAACAACCTGCCAGATGTGCTACCGCCGTATCGCTGGTAATCACAAGGTCCAAATTTTGAATCAAAGCCGCGACCTCCGTAAAGTTACCAGTTTCTGCCTCGTACTCTGCTCCTGGTTGCAATAGATTCCAAGATGTCTGTAAAGGTGCAATCTGATCCAGTCCGTTGACCTGCTGCAGACTGACAAGTTGTATGCCCGGGACTTTACCCAGGGGCAAAAACGTCTCTAATGGTATCGAGCGAAACTCATCCTTGGGAAAATTGAGATTGCCGCTCCAGTTCAAACCGATCTTCTTGCCTTCATATTCAGACAGGACGTCATGCCAATATTGCCGCCGTTCAGCTGGGGGAACAAAAAAGGGCACATCGACGGGGATGGTTTCCTGACTGGTTTCCAGATAACGGGGAATGCTTAGTAACGCCGACTGATAGTCGTATTCGGGAATTTCATTTCCCTCAATCAGAATCTGGTCAATCTCGGGAATCGATTGCAGCAGCGCCGCCAGTTCGGTCTGACAGAGCAACAGAACCTGCGCGGCTCCCTGCCGCTTCAATTCAATTGCAAACCGCACAAACAAAAACGTGTCTCCAAATCCCTGTTCGCACCAGAGGAAAATCGATTTGCCGGCTAAAGGCTCTCCCTGCCAACTTGGTCCCGCATAAACCACGCGCGGTGCCGGGCCAATATCGGCGCGCCGTTCATAGCCCCGCCAGCCTGCTGCCAGATCTCCATCCAGCATATAAGTGGTCGCCAGATTGAACTCGGCCATCGCAAAATCGGGACGCAGGCTAATCGCTTTCTTGAAATTCTCGCAGGCTCCTGCAATATCATGCTTCAATTTGAGCGCATTTCCCAGATTGTTATATCCTTCGGGCTGGACGGGCGCCACTTGAATCGAACGTTCCGCAGACTGAATGGCCGCTTGGATATTTCCCATCGATTCATACACGTAACTCAAACTCACCAGAATCTGATAATGTTCCGGATGCGTCTTTAACATCGACTCATATAATTGAATCGCGTCGTGATACTGTCGTTGCAATACCAGCACGTATGCCAGTTTCATCGCCAGATTAAAATCATCAGGATGTATTCCCAACAGTTCTCGATAGATTGCTCCCGCCTCAGCCCAGTCGCCTGCCAACTTGAGCACATCAGCCAGCTTCTGATAGGTTTCCAGATTCTCTTTGTTTAAGTCGTATGATTTCCGATAGCACTTCGCTGCTTCCGTAAATAAACTGCGGCTTTCCAACAATGACCCCAGGTTGAAATAAGCACGTTCATAGTGAGGATTAATCCGCAGTGCCTGCTCAAACGACTGGCCCGACTCCTGCCACTTGCCGGCAGCATGGTAGGCAACGCCTAAATTATTGTGCACGTCTGGCAACTCAGGCTGTAACTGGGTCACTTTGAGAAAATTGGTAATGCTCTGATCCAGTTCCCCACGTTGCAATTGCAACGTCCCCAGATAATACATGGCTTCCCAATGCTGGGCATCAGACTTCAGCACGCTCAGGTAGATCTGTTCTGCCTGATCCAGTTCGCCCGATTGATGGTGCGATAATGCCGTTTTCAGTTGTTCCTGGGTCTCAACCATGAGAAAACCTCTTCCATGCCTCTAAAGAGGCAGCCCGGATCAGGGACTTTGGCCAAGTGGCTTTGAATTTGATGCTGGGTCAAAGTAACATTCTAATAGCAGTACTGCAATAACTGTTTGAAGTTCCTTGTTAGAGAAAGTAAAACGCATGGCCGCTCTTGTCTCCTGTTTGACAAATTCCTATGGTCGCTTTGGTCCCATCGCTGCAATCGAACACATCCATGATGCCGGGCTGTCCCACCTGGAACTGAATATCAAAAACCATGGTGTTCCTTCGTTCTTCAAAGAAACGCCCCTGCTCACCAATGCGTCCACAGCCGACAACGTGGAGCAAGTGAAAGACCTCCTGAAAAAACATCACGTCAAACTTTCCAGCTGTAACATTACCAGTGGAAATCCGCTCGACCCCGAGATTGTCTCAATCACAAAACAGAAACTCGACCTGGCACATCTGCTGGGAGTCAAACTGGTCGTTGGCGGTGCCGGAGAAATTGAGCAGGAATCACAGAGAGAGGATCTCTACAAAAACTTGCGTGAGATCGGAGATTATTCCGCCTCGAAAGGAATCACTTACTGCTTCGAAACCCACCCGGGAATTTGCGTGAATGCAGCCGGCATGCTTCGCGCGATGCAGGATCTGGATCATCCCCACTTAAGGCTTAACTTTGATACGGGCAACATCAACTATTACAACAAACATGCCAACGTTCTGGAATCGCTGCATGAAGTGGTCCACTATGTGAAACACGTCCATCTGAAAGATTCCTACTGCAAATACAAAGACTGGAATTTCACGACACTCGGCGAAGCGGGGGGCGTCGATTTTCTCAAAGTCCGTTTCATTCTGGAAGATCATAATTTTGAAGGCCCCTACAGCCTGGAGATCGAAGGCATCGAAGGGGAGCCTGAACTCACACTGGAAGAACATCACAATCGCGTGAAACAGAGCGTGCTGTATTTAAGAGAGTGCGGTTTCTTTGAGTAAGGAAGGTTCCATGCTTGAATACATTAAGACCAGCATTACAGGACAGTTTGAAGCGGCGCTCAGTATGTTGAATGAATGCATTCAGAGTTGCCCGCCTGATCGCTGGGAAAATCGCATAGCCAACATGGAATTCGGACATGTTGCCTATCATACGCTCTGTTACGTAGACCTGTACCTCTCTCCCGACAACGACAGTTTTCAGCTGAGAGAGTTTCACAACGAGTTCAATGAGAACTGGTTTAAACCGAAAACGAATCACCCCATCACACAGGCACTCGTTTCCGACTATTTGCAGGCCTGTCTTCAGAAAATGCGTGAGACGATTGCCGCAGAGAATGAAGCGTCGCTCAAACAGTCTGCCGGTTTCTACTGGCTGTCCCAACTCACGCGGGGAGAACTGCACATCTACAATCTACGACACGTGCAGCATCACGCAGGACAACTCAGTGCCTATCTGCGGCGCATCAATGTCGATACCAGGTGGAATTCCACAGGCTGGTCCCCCACAGCACCCTGAGAACCAGCCTGCTCGTTCGTTAATCGGCAATCGGCCCGAGTTGTAATTCCAGATCTTTGAACCGCACTTCCATCGGGCCGCCGGAATGAATCTGGAATGCGATGATTCCCGCTTTCGCCCCTTGCGGATCATTCAGGTCGGTACAGAGCTTTCCATTGATATAGGTCCGAATCCGAGGACCAACGGCGACAATCCGATACTCGTTCCATTCCCCTTCCTGCACATGTTCCTCACCTGATTTCTCAAACAGCAGGCCGCGACCATGTTCTTCGTACAGCTTGCCCCACCAGCCTTTGCCGACGTCCGCCTGATACCCTTTGACGTGCCCGCCCGATTCCAGACTGCTGCGGAACTGAATTCCACTGTTGCCTGCATTCGGAGTCAGTTTGACTTTGGCCTTCAACTCAAAATCGCCGACACGCAGATCACTCACCAGAAACTCGTTCCGCTTGATGCCCGGTGAACGACCCACAATCTCGCCATTTTCAACAGACCAGAGCTGGCTGTCCCCCGTCCAGCCCGTCAGATTCTGACCGTTAAAGAACAGTTTCAAATTATCTTTGGTCGCCTGCATCGGCACCTGTTGCGAACTCGCCAGATAAGCAACCAGCGATCGCACTTCAACCCGGCTCAACTGCTTCCACAAATTGTCGGGCATCATCGATTTATCACTCAGGCTCATTTCATCGATTTCATCACGGGGAATGATCACCGTTTCATTGGCAGTCGCGACCGTCACCGCATTCTTATCTTCTTTCTTGATGATCCCGGTTACAATCCGCCCGGACTCTGTCACAATCACCACCGGCTGATAATCCTTCGCCATCACGGCACTCGGATCAATCACATTGGATAACAGATAATCCATGTTGGCCCGGTTGGAACCAGTTAGTTCCGGACCAATCGATTCACCCGTTCCAAATAACTTATGACACTGCTGGCAGGTCTTCGCAAACACAGCCCGTCCTAAATGCAGATCAGGCGTTGGATGCGGTCGTGAAAGCATGTTTTTATAGCTGGCGATCAGTTTTTTCTTATCCGCCGCCGACTCGCGCACGATGCCCCAGACCTTACCAATTTTCTCGTTCAGACTTTTATCTTTCAGGTTACCTAACTGACGAATAATTTCCGCCGACAGATCTTTCGATGGAATCTCTTTCGCTTCCACAGCCGCCACGAGCTGATGTGCATAATCGGATCGACTGGCGAGCGTATTGAGTGCATCCCGCTTTTCGTTCAAATCGAACTGCGGATAGCGTTTCAGAATCGCAGGCGCTGTTTCTGCATCCGCATAACCGGCCAGACCCCGCAGTGCTTCGCGGCGTAAATTCTTTTCATCCAAAAGACCAATTAAAATCGGGACCAGTTGAGGGTCTTGTGCTCCCAGCAGAGAAGCCAAAGCCGCCTTGCGGCCTGCCAAATCACTCTTTTGGTCCACTGCGATTTCTCTCAAACGTTGCATCGCCGCTGGATCGCCAAAAGTCACGGCCAATGATAATGACCGTGATCGGACCAAAGGGTCCTGACTATTGATCAACTTCTTACCGACCGCTGTCCACGGTTCAGGCATTGGAAATTTACGGCGTCCACGCAGAGCGCTGTTAATTGAATCCAGAAAGACTCTCTGGCGGTCGGCTGTCTTTGCCTCTCCCAGTTGTTGAACCAGGAATGCAACCGCCTCTTCTGTTCCGATGTCGGCAATCCGCCGTAATGTATAAGATTCAATTAACGGAATCCGGGAGTTTTTCGCCAATGCAAATGACCGCTGCATATTATGCGGTGCCAGAGGCTCAATCGCATACCAGTATAGTAGAGGCAGATTGTGATCGCTCTGATCTTCTGCATGGCTGACCAGCCCCGTCAAAATGTCCCAACGCTGATCCAGGGGCAATCGATTCGCGGCGGAACCCAGATACAACCGCACGACGGGAGAAGGATCTTTCACCGCAAGCTCTGCCAACTGTGACAGAACCGCACTGGAAGGAGTTCCGGTTTCAAGTGCCAGCTGAATCGCCCAGCCTCGCATAAATTCATTCGGATCTTTCAGTGCCTGCAGAACTTTCTGTTCCGAGAGGCCGCCCGTCACATGCAGCGTCCACAACGCACGCAACCTTCGTGTTACATCATCATTGTTGAATGCCATCTCAGCCAACTGAGCGTGGACTTCCGGGTCTGCCCCCCGTTCCTGGAGAATGCGACGCGACTGTCGGACATACCAGTCATTCTTGTGTAACTGCAGCTTGACCAGTTCATCGCTGGAAAGTTTCTGCAGATCCACTTGAGCCGGTTTCGCATTTTTATAAGCCACCCGGAAGATCCGTCCGTTTGAACGATCGTGTTTTTGGAATTCTCGATGATGACACTGATTCGTATCGTACCAGTCAATAAAATAAACCTGCCCGTCAGGTCCCGTTCGCAGGTACAGAATTTGTGACGAACGGTCATTCGCTAACAGAAAGTCGGGGGCGAAATTCCCTTCATAGCCCGATCCCTTGCGTGCCAATACATCCTGATTCAATCGGGCACCATGAATATTATTCATGAATAACTGATTGCGATATTTTTCCGGCCAGCTGCCACCGAGATAAATCATGGCACCTGCATGGGCGTGTCCACCACCGACCAGATCGGAAGCCACGCGGTCAGACTGGTTCCATTGACCGCCGGTCCAGTGCCGGTGCTTGGCGATGGTCTTGATGTCGTTATAGGTATAAGGATTAAAGTGCTGCCCCGCCTGTCTGCGATAGCGGGCATTCTGTACCACATGAAACAGGTGCGGAATCACACAACAAGTCAGAAAACATTGTCCCTGATCATTAAAGTCAACGCCCCAGGGATTACTGGTTCCGTGCGCAAAAACTTCGAACACATGACGTGTGGGATGATACCGCCAGATACCGGCGTTGATCGGCTGCCGCTGATCATCGGGAGTTCCCGGCTTGCCAACCCGAGAATGAGTAAACACGCCGTGACAACCATAGAGCCAGCCATCAGGCCCCCAGATAAAGGAATTCAATGTCTCGTGCGTATCTTCGTAATGCCAGCCATCCAGTAAAACCTGTGGCTCGGCATCCGGCTTGTCATCGCCGTTTTTATCAGGAATGAATAACAGATACGGCGCCTGACCCACCCAGACACCACCAAAGCCGACTTCCAGGCCGCTGACCAGATTCAGCTTGTCTTTGAAAATTTTTCGAGTCTCAAATTTGCCGTCGGCGTCTTTGTCTTCAAAAATTAGAATCCGATCTTTGCCTTTCCCCTCCGGCTGCTTGCTCGGATACGCATAGGACTCCGCCACCCACAGACGCCCGCGATCATCAATGGTCATCGCGATCGGTTGCTGCACATCGGGCTCGGCGGCAATCAGATTGACTGAAAACCCTTCCGGTACCGTCATTACCTCGGCGGCTTTCTTTCCGGGGAGACCATCGTATTTCTGAGTATGCGTCTTGGGAGGCGCACCACTGTTGACAACCGCTAATCGCGCAGGCTTCTTGTCATGAAAACGAAAATGGTCGAAATTGATATGCCCCCAGCCACCCCGATGTTGATCGACCAGACGAATAAAAATTTCCTTCCCCTGGTACTTGGAAAGATCGACCAGCACCTGATGCATCCGCTCATTGTTGCGGCCGCTGGCTTTCGTAATCACCTTATTGGTCGCTTGATCCACAATTTCAACACGCGTGGAATCATCTGCCCCGCCACCCACATAAAAGGAAGCATAAGGATGATTCACTTTAATCGAAGCCGACGTCAACGTTCCCATCGGCTTGTCTTCCAGGAATTCATACGTTCCGACCCAGAACTGCCCCTGGTGATTGCTCCGCATATCACTCCGGCGGGCATGCACCGTATCCCCTTTGGCAGGTTGCCCCTGAAATGCAATCCCATCGGAAATCCAGTCATTCAGATTGCCCAGTTCGAAATCCACATTCACGCGTTTGCCTTTGGAATTCGTAGCGTAAAACTCGCCTGGTTTCAATTCATTTTTCGTGGAGACCTTCGGAGGCACATACTTTTTAGGCTGAGCCTTCTCCCAGGTTTCCTTGTCAACTTTCTGTTGCTTATGGACCAGCAGATAGGTGCCTGATTTATTTCCCACTACCAGATCAGGCAGTTTGTCTCCCGTGACATCACCGGCAACCACCTGCGTTCCGACGCCCGATTTGTCATTGATGAGAAAAGGGAGAAAATCAACACCGTCTTTGTTACGGACAATTTTAAACCAGTAATTGACAGACGGATCTTTCGCACCGGGATCATGTCCCTGATGCGCCCAGAAGCGTTTTCCGGTCACGATATCTTTAATGCCATCGCCGTCCATATCGATCAGATCAACGGCGTGCAATTGAGAAAACACGACGCCATATTTATTCTCTTCAGGACGACTCCCCATAATGACATGTTCAACAAACGTGATCTCATCATCCTGCTTTTGATTCTCAAACCAGGAGAGTCCATACGCGTGGGCCGCTTTGCTGGTGATCACATCCTGATCGCCGTCCCCGTCCACATCGTAGGCATACATCTGGGCGCCGCCGGCTCCGGTGAATTTGAAAGGATGTCGAACCCAGAAGCCCGGCTTCTTAAAATCAGCCGGTTGCTCCCACCAGCCATTTTTTTCAAGGATGTCGGCCCTTCCATCGCCGTTCACATCCCCCACACCAAAACCGTGTGTAAAGCGACCGTACTTCAGGTTGGGAGAAATGGGATGAAACTGCCAGGGCTTTGTCGGATCTTTCCCAGGCCCCGCGTATCCCAGCTGACCTGCCGTATGAAACACCAGCTCCGGTTCGCCGTCTCCTGTCAGATCGATATAGGTCGGCGACTCATTATCGACCACCGAATGGGCCAGATGCTTCTTCCAGTGTCCCGGTTTCCCCTGTGGATTCGCATACCAGAATGCCGCCTTACCGGGAAAACCGATGATCACGATATCCTGCCAGTTGTCCTTATTGACATCATGTACGTAAGCGAAAAAGTTATCGGAATATCCATTCACATTCCATTCTTTGACCGGATAGAATTCGTGCTTCGTTTCGAATTTGGGTCCTGCATACCAGTAGGGCCCCGCGATCACATCCTGATGACCATCGTTGTTTAAATCACCGAAGGTTGCGCCCTCGGAATAGAATTTGGTCCCCAGTTGCATCCGGTCAAACTGATGAACGGTATAATCCTCAGCAGCACAAAGAGGCGCTACACATGCTAGTAGCATCAAAAACAGGGAGTAACGAGCCATAACCATTCCCCTCGGTAATATGTTTGAATTGGGTCGATCAGATCAAGTGAAAGAACTTCGTATTTCAAGACGCCGCTTATTCCAGCGTAAACTCAGGCAGTTTTTTCAGTTCCCCCCCCGCCACCGCGGATTCATGTGCCAGAATGCCGACGCTGGTCCAGTTGGCTGACAAAGGAGCGTTCGGCCAGGGTTCACTGTCTATTACCAGTGATTTCAGAAACGCATTCACCAGATGCGGATGCGAACCTCCGTGCCCTGCCCCTTGTAAGAAGGAAAGATGGTCGGCATCGTGAATTGCCCGCGTAAATTTCTGAATTTCCGGTGGCAATAAATGAGCATAGTCGGGCACTTCCACACGCTCCGGAATTTCAGGTTCTGGCTTCTTGGCGGTATGCAGAACCGGGTTTTCCCCTTCAATTAAAGGCCACTCAAACGATTTTTTCGTGCCATACACGTCGACCGATTCCCGATACTGTCGTGCTGTGTCAAACAGGAACCGCCAAATGTGAGCCGCGATATCAGAATCTTTGATTTTGATATGACAGGTTTCAACCGCAAACTTGTTGCCCGACTTCTCGGCGATGTCGTCATTCACTGTACCGGAACCAAAACAGCTGACATACTCGGCGCGACCATTGACCATCCCTAACACAGGGCTCACCACATGCGTCGCGTAGTGCATCGGAATCATACGTTCCCAGTATTCCGGCCAACCTTCCATGTCTTGCGGGTGACTGGCTTGCATGTATTGAATCTTGCCAAGTTCCCCTTTGTCATACATCTCCTTGATGAATAAAAACTCGCGGCTGTAAACCACGGTCTCCATCATCATGTATTTCAAACCGGTCTCTTTGACCGTGTTCACAATCTGCTCGCACTCTTCCACGGTCGTCGCCATCGGCACCGTACAGGCAACATGCTTTCCCGCTTTCAACGCTTTGATCGACTGAGGCGCATGATCGGGAATCGGCGTATTAATGTGGACGGCATCCACATCCGGATCAGCCAGCAATTCATCGTAAGACGTATAACGTTTCTCTATATTAAATGTATTGCCGATTTTATTCAGATGCTCCTCGGACCGCTGACAGATGGCATACATATTGGCGTTGGGATGTGCCTGGTAAATGGGAATGAATTCTGCCCCGAAACCGAGCCCGACAAGCGCGACATTGATTTTTTTCTCACTCATGACTTTCCTTCTACGCTGCGAATATCCCTGTTGTTTGTTGCGATCCCGAATTCACCAGTGGATCAAAGTTCATTTATTCATTGTAAAACGTCTCATATCAAGTACCATGTAAACTTGCGCATAATAAATTGAGGTTTTTCACCGAAATGGAATTCGCGATTCGCTATCTATACAGGCAGGAATGATGTCTCCGCCTGAATACGTTCTCTCATCCCCTTAAGAATATTACATTTACGTCAACAAAACACGGAACATTCCACAAACAGACCATGAAACAACGCCCCTCGATCGCACTCCTGATAGAATCGTCGAATTCCTACGCACGGGGGTTATTACGCGGCGTGATGTCCTATATCCACGAACATCATCCCTGGTCGATTTATCTGCCCGAACATGGCAGAGGCTCCGTGCCCGTCAACTGGCTCAACAGCTGGCACGGCGACGGAATTATCGCCCGCATTGAAAATGAAAAAATCGCCGAAGCCGTCGTCAACAGTGGCGTGCCCGCCGTGGATGTGAGTGCCGCCCGCCTCGCGCCGTCTCTACCCTGGGTCGAAACCGATGATCGCGCGATTGCCTCCCTGGCGGCGCAACACTTAGTCGAACGTGGCTTCCAGCATTATGCCTTTTGTGGTGACGACCGTTTCAACTGGTCCCGCTGGCGCGAAGACCATTTTCAATCCTGTATCAAAGACGCAGGCTTCACCTGTCATATTTATCCTCAAGCAAAGGGACGCAAAAAAACGATCCCCTGGGAACAGGAACAGAAACGGCTTTCTGAATGGATTCGTCAGCTCCCCAAACCAGTTGGCATCATGGCCTGTTATGACATCAAAGCGCAACAGCTGCTCGACGTTTGTCGTACCATCAATGTTTCTGTCCCCGAAGAAGTCGCCATCATCGGGGTCGATAACGACGAGATCCTCTGCAATCTTTCCGAACCACCTCTCTCCAGTGTCATTCCCAATACACGACTCACCGGTTACGAAGCAGCCGCCCTCTTAGACCGAATGATCGCCGGCCAGACTGTCTCTTCAGAATGCCATCTTATCAAACCGCTGGGTATCGAAACGCGTCAATCCACCGACATCCAGGCCATTGATGACAAATTCATTTCCGACGCCGTCTGCTTTATCCGTCAGTATGCCTGTGATGGCATCAATGTGCAGGATGTACTCAAATCGGTTCCCCTCTCCCGTCGCGTACTTGAGAGCCGCTTTCAAAAATTTATCGGCCGCTCTCCTCACGAAGAAATCATGCGAATTCGTCTCGATCGAGTTAAACAACTACTTGAAGAGACCGATCTCTCTCTGATCGAAATTGCAGAACGGACCGGATTTCGCCATCCCGAATATCTGAATGTCGCGTTTAAAAAACAGACCGGTATCACCCCCGGCACATTCCGTCGCGAGCAGAAACAGACTCGTTGAACTGCGTTCTTAAAAAATTCCAGATCCGCGCGTGATCTTTCCCCACTTCTCCCGCCTGAATCAGAGAACCGGTCGCACAACCGGTGCGCCGTCCCTCAAATTTCAGCATTCAGATGAGAGGTCACTACGATGCAACAACTTCATGACCCCCGCTTTAAACGATTCCACCTTCTGGCTTACTCTCTATTCTGGGGCGGAGAATTTCTAATCATGTTACTGGCCTATCTCGCAAAACAGGTTTTGAACATCAACCCACATGGAATGGATCTCCTGATGATAGGACCCATGTTCGTGGGAGCAGTTCTATTATTGATTGGAAACTTTCATCTGAATCTCATCGGGAATAGAATCACCGATCTGATCCTGGGCCTGATCAGTGCTATCATTCAGGCAAGTGTCAATTTTGGAGTCTGGCTCGTCATCTGGTTCATCTTTCTCACCGAAGTTCTTGACATTATTATCTGTTGAGGGATCAGCAAATTCAGAACTACTCTGTTTCAATTCGTCCAGCAAACCGTATATTAGTAGAGATTAATACCAGCTCTCTTCGCTTTTTCCTTAATCTCTGCGAATCGACGGAACAACATGACAGACACCGCTTCCCCTGCACCGGCTGAGAAGATCAGGAAACGTATTGTCTCCCTGGACCAGTTTCGCGGTTACACGGTCGCCGGCATGTTTCTTGTCAACTACATGGGTTTCTTTGTTGTCTGCCCGGTCGTGCTGAAGCATCACAATACCTACTGCAGTTATGCTGACACGATCATGCCGCACTTTATGTTCGCGGTCGGCTTTGCCTTTCGGCTGACCTTTGGACGACGGGTGCAAACCGAAGGCGCTGTCTCAGCATATATGCGCGTGGTCCGACGATTACTGGGACTGGTACTCGTCTCCTTAATCATCTATCGCGTTTCTCCGATTGCCAAAACATGGAGCGAACTCCAGTCCATCGGCATGTGGGATGCCATCTCAGGTCCGCTCAAACGAAACTGGTTTCAAACGCTGATGCACATCGCGGTCACCTCACTCTGGATCGTACCCGTCATTCGCACGCGGGCCAGTATCCGGATTGCATATATGGTTTTCTCTGCGGCTGCGCATGTGGTGCTGTCTTATTACTTTTACTTTACCTGGGTCAATTCCCCGCCGAACGGCATCGATGGCGGACCACTCGGTTTTCTGACCTGGAGCATTCCCGCTATCATCGGCACCCTCGCCTGCGACTGGATCGTGGAAGCGGAAGGTTTGCCGCGCATCAAACCATTTCTGTTCTGGTCGGCGGTATTGATGCTGCTGGGCTGGGGCATTTCATGCGGCACACGCTTTTATGATGTTCCGGTCGCAGATCAGACCAATCCAGAGATACAAACACACAAGCTCGCCCCCCACCCTGTGATTCCCGATGCAGCACAAATCAAAGCCAAACAGGGAGAACCATTCACGGCGTATCTGGCTGAACCGCCATTCGTCAAACCTCCGGCACAAGAGCAACGACAATGGAACTACTGGATGATGAGTCAGCGGGCAGGCACCATATCCTACCTGGTCTTTTCTGCGGGCCTGTCTCTGTTTGTTTATCTGCTGTTCCATCTGGCCTGCGATCGAGGCAACTGGCATCTGCCCCTGTTTCGAACACTGGGTACGAACGCGCTGGTCGCTTATATTCTACACGACCTCGTGATGGAATCCGTTAAGCCGTTTGCAACAAAAGACTGCCCCGCATGGTATGCCTGGGGCAGCTTCATTCTGTTCTTCTGGATTACCTGGCTGCTGGTTCGCCATCTGGAAAAGAACAACATCCACTTGAAGCTCTGAACCAATTCTTAACTCGAACGAATCGTCGCCAGAAACTGATTAACCGCGCTGTTCAAACTTTCGGACTGCTGGGAAATATCGTTTGCTGCAGCTAACAGATCGCGCGTCGAGTGACTGGTCTCATCGGCCGTCACAGCAACCCGCTGGATACTTTCCTTCGTTTGCACTGTCTTCTCGGCTGCGTCTTCCACGTTCTGGTGAATGGTCGCGATGGACTCGCTTTGTTCTGAAATCGATGAGGAAATCGATTCACTGATTTCATCCACTTTGCGAATCGTATTGCTCACAGTGGAAATGTTCGAAACCGCGTCATTCACCACATCTTGAATGATACGAATCTGATCGGTAATCTGATTCGTGGCTTTCGCAGTATCCTGCGCCAGATTTTTCACCTCAGACGCGACCACAGCAAAACCGGCTCCCGCCTCACCCGCACGGGCTGCTTCAATCGTGGCATTCAATGCCAGCAGGTTTGTCTGCTTGGCGATGTCGGCAATCATTTTCGCTACCGAACCAATGTCATTGGTCGCTTCCACCAACCCGGACATAAATTCTTTGGCATGCTCACTTTCATTGACCGCTTGCTGGACAATTTCTGTTGACTCTTTGACGCGGGAATCAATTTGCTGAATCGACTGATTTAGCTGCACCGTGGATTCCGCTACGACATCCACGTTCTGGCTGGTTTGATTCACAAACTCGACAGAATCTGATGTTTCCCGGCTGGCTCTTTCCGTTACTGCTGTCAGTGATTGTACCGTGGCATGCAGTTGTGTGGCTGCTGCGGAAACAATTGTGGAAATCCCCTGGACTTGTTTTTCAAAATCATCCGCCATTTCCAGACGCTTGCTCTCTGCCTCTTCGATCTCTTCCGACTGGTGCTTCATTTTCTCACCAGCAGAATTAATCACTTCGGAAGCCTGCTTGAAACTTCCCCGCATCCCTTTCAACAGAACCTTGCGATAAAACTTTCCATTGGCTGCAGCTGTCAATGATGCTTTTGACTCTCTCACAAATGCATCGGTATAATCCAGGAGACTATTCACAGAACGAATCGCACGCTCCATGTCGCCATCAATGTCAACGTTCAATAGCCGTGCTTCCAGATTTCCCCGCGCAGCAGCTTCACAGACATCCGCTAATTTTTTGATCCAGTGCCGATAACGCTCCAACTCAACGCGTTCCTCTGCAGAGATTGAATCACTTGGCTTGCTGTCTGCAGTATTCGGTTTCGCTGTTTCCAGTTCTAACATCTGTCACCTTTGTTATTTCAAACTGAAAGTTTCGGTTTGATAAATCGATTAACGCGGTCTAAGTCTCCTAGAGGGCAAACACATATTCGTCGTATTGAATTCCCGCTTCTTCCAATTGGGATACCAGAGCAGCTGTTGCCTGCTGCATTCCCATACGCCAGTCAGAGCTGGAATCTTCAATGCGTTTGAGGGATTGATAAAGCGCTTCTACTTTTGAAACAGCCGTCCGGTCGGGAACGCGTCGGCTGGAATGATATCCAATGATCTTCCCGGAATAGTCAAAGCTGGGGGTCACATGTGCCAGCACCCAGTAATGGTCACCGTTTTTACAAAGATTAACGACATACGCAAAAATCTCATTTCCTGATTCGATGGTATCCCAGAGCAATTTGAACACGCAACGCGGCATATCCGGATGCCGAATCAAATTGTGAGGCTTTCCCAGCAACTCTTCTTCAGTGTAACCAGCGACTTCAATAAACGTGTGATTTGCATAGGTAATCAGGCCCTTCAAATCCGTTTTACTGACAATGATGTCGTCATCGTCAAACGTTCTCTCAAAACCGGTGGGAGCGGGGCGTTCCATTTGATTCTTTTCCTGCATTTCAAAAAAAGCATTCGATGAGCCAAAACGGGGAGCAACAGCTCAAAAGGCACATAGGTACAGACATCAAGATATCGATATCACTTAATAGTTTTCGAACCAAACCATGCCCGGTGATTACAAAAGAAAATGCTTAGAGTCATTTGAGCTTAAAAAATCTGGGAATTGCCGTTTCAGATGAATGAAATCGCCCCCAAAACCAGCAAAAAGGATACAAATGTAAACCCATCATGCAATTTACTGCCACCTGCCTGAGAACTTGATCGCGCACCACGAATTTCGGAGATTTCAGTAAACGACAAAGCGTTTACGAGGCACCGTAAAGACGTTCCGGACGAAGGGAAAAAGACTCTATCGCTGAAATAGAAGCACAGGCAAAGCGACCTGGTTTTAAGAGGGAAACGACAGCAGGACAGAACTTTAGAACAGGGTCGAAAGTGACTCTCAGACCAGAGTCACTTCTTTATCCCCCTCAGTCACTTTACCGAGCACGTGTGCAGGGCACTGGATGGATTGCAGTTTCTCCTGGACTTCACTGGCTTGTTCCGCTCGCACGATGGCAACCATCCCGATTCCCATGTTGAAGACGCGGAACATCTCATCTTCGTCAATATTGCCCAGAGCTTGTAACCACTTAAAGGCTGCAGGCACCTCCCAGGATGACTTTTTCATCTCGATACGTCGGTTCGGCGGCAGAATGCGTTCGACGTTTTCAACCAGCCCTCCACCGGTGATATGGGCCAGACCGCTAAAGATGATTTGATCAGGATAATTTTGGGAAATCGTTTCGATCGCGCCGGCGTAGATGCGAGTTGGCTCTAATAACAGACTTCCGACAGTTCGCTGGTTCAGTTCTTCAATCGGATCATCAATTCCCAGACCCGCCATTTCAAACACAACCTTACGAATCAGGCTGTAACCATTAGAATGAAATCCACTCGACTCCAGCCCCAGCACAACATCACCGGCCTGAATCGCATGGCCATCCAGGATCTGATTCCGCTCGACCACACCAACGCAAAACCCGGCCATGTCAAAGTCGCCATCGCCGTATAAATCAGGCATAATGGCGGTCTCTCCTCCCAGCAGAGCAGCCTTGGAGAGGACACAGCCTTTCGTGACACCTTCCATCAACTCAACCAGTCGTTCCGGATCATCTTTTCCCAGCGCGATGTAATCCAGAAAGAACAGTGGTTCCGCTCCCAGGCACAGGCAATCATTCACGCACATCGCAACCAGGTCGATGCCGATTGTATTATAGGATTCCGCTTCAATTGCCACCTTGATCTTGGTTCCCACACCATCAGTTCCGGAAACCATGACCGGATCTTCATAATTCCGTGCAGCTGCTCCTGATCCCGGATTATTCAAACGAAACAGTCCGGCAAAACCTCCCGGTAAATCCATCACACGCGATTTTTGAGCAGCATGCGTTTTCGCTACTAAAGGATGAATGGAAGACATCGCTTTCTGATAGAGATCCAGATCAACGCCGGCATCTTTATAAGTCGCTTTGGTCATGAGGTCATCCGAATTTGAAAGAATGGAACCAGAAATCGTTCGATCGCGCGCCTCGTTTCAGAACAGGCGGCTAACTGCCCACAGCATAACATTCCCTGGTTAAGAAGAAAATCAACCATCTTGGTTATTTGAAAGCCCAATCGGGAAAACCTGCGCAAATACCAATTCTTCATAAATCTCACAGATATGATCCTGACGTTCACTACATCCACAACTGACTGCAGCATAAGATTCCTGCAATTCAATAGATGCTTGTTTATGTTTTACACTCATATCTGCGCTGAGGAGAAACCCTGCAATGAAGTTAGCTACTTTGCAAACAGAACAAGGCACCACAGTTGTCTCTGTTGTTGACCAGTCAAACGAACTGACATTTTTCGATCTGCGTTCCTTCGACGAGAGCCTGCCACGATCGCTCAAAGGCATTCTCAGTCTGGAAGATGGACTGGAACGTGCCAGAAAAGCCGCCGCGCAGGCAGAAGAAACGAATCAACAAGTGACAGGAACTCTGTTGGCACCAATTCCCCAACCAGGAAAAGTACTCTGCATAGGCTTAAACTATCGGGACCATGCAGAAGAGACAGGAATGCCTTTTCCCGATGAGCCCGTCTGTTTCAGCAAGTTCTCCAGCGCAGTCACCGGACCAGAGCATCCGATCCGCATCCCGGCTATCGCCAAAGAAGTTGATTATGAAGCAGAGTTGGTGGCTGTCATCGGTAAGACCTGCCGCAACGTCAGCCAGGCAGACGCTCCTCAACACATCGCAGGCTACATGAACGGCCACGATGTTTCGGCGCGCGACTGGCAAATAGGCCGACCGGGCGGACAGTGGCTGTTAGGAAAAACAGCGGACACGTTCGCTCCGACTGGCCCTTACCTGGTAACGGCAGATGAAATTAATGACGCCAACAACCTACCCATCAAATTGACTTTGAACGGAGAGGTATTGCAGAATTCCAGCACCGATAAATTCATCTTTACCATCGAAGAGGTAATCCAGTTCGTGTCTCAATTCATGACACTCGAACCAGGCGATATCATCTTTACCGGCACACCTCCTGGAGTTGGAATGGCTCGCAAACCACCTGTGTACCTTAAGCCTGGAGACCAAGCCGTAGTTGAAATACAGGGGCTGGGAGTATTACAAAATCCGGTCGAGATGTGGAATTGAAATGTGTTGTCTACTCGGAAGTAGTAACTCGAACTGCACGCAGGCCTCGATCACTCTTCTCGGTTTCAAACTCGACAGTTTGACCTTCAACCAGTTGATCGAATGTGATGCCATCCAGTGAAGAGAGATGAAAAAAGATATCCTGTTGACCATCGTTGATGAAGCCAAACCCTTTTTCAGTAATTTTTTTGATTGTTCCAGTGGCCATAAAGCCCATCCTCTAACTTAAAAGTCGCTCGACAATAAAACGGAGTCTATTGTCACTCTGTAACTGATCACCATGATAAGCAAATTGGCCCTCACATGATGACACTCTGAAAAAAATACGCACAGCGTATTATAACGCAAAAATAAGGAAATAATCGCAGGTAAAAAGAAAAGCCAACAGTCGCCAAAAACAGGTTTCTAAATCGACTTGATTCCCTTAACCTGAGATAAGTGTGACAAACACTTATTGAATTAGCAAACTGTTATATCAAAGTTTCTCATAAAAATTTTGAGAATTCTAAAAAATGCTTTTCGGCACATTCTCCCATAAATCCCGGGTTTCTCAAAATTTAATCTTGACCTTTGCCACTTTTTTTGGCACCCCACCTAAACAGGATTTTCACCCCGAACAAACCATACAACGACATCCACCCCAGCCTGCGCGATCGACACAACTGCCAGCGCGAATACAGTATTATCACTCCCTAAAAAGAAAAACCTCTTCACTTCTGACGATTTCAAACTGAATTATGACTTTAAAACCTGCATGACGCTTGAAATCTACAGTGCTGCATTTTTTAATGCTCTTAGACTCCTGTCGAAATACAGGAAACAAGTGACTCATTTTTTTTACAACAACGATTCGGAAGGGACACTACCATGTCTTTCACAAAATTAAGCCGGCTCTGCGCCCTGCTTCTGACTGTCAGTCTTTCAGCCTGGACCGTAGGTTGCGGCACCCCCGCTTCAAACACTCCAGAAAAACCCGCTGCAGATGCTCCCGCAGCAGATGCACCTGCCGAAGCAGGATCATCAACCGGTGACGCCGGCGCAGAAGTACCAGAAGGTGGCGAAGAGCCAGCTAAAAAAGCTGAGTAAGCTTCCTGGTATGTAGACTGATTTGAAAAACGCCCGTTCTTAAAAACGGGCGTTTTTTATTTAAGTCAACGAGGCCTGAACTGAACCAGCGACAAGCACTCCCTTACCTGCCACACCACAGATATCCCATTCCAATTCGCGAAAGATCATTTAATAAAACCGTGCTATTTCCTGAACGATGAATTATAATGAACTCACTTTCTCTTGAGAGGACACTATTTCCTTTCATCTTCTGTGCCATTACTTTCTCCTGCAAAGAATCATCGAGAGTCTTGGGACTCCCCGGTTCATACTTCAATGTCAAAGGAACACTTTTGTGAAATCAGCATCCGTCCTGCTACTTTGTTCGTGTCTGTTTCTGAATCTCTGCCTGCAGGATGCACTGTCAGCAGAAAAAACCAAAGCACAAGGTAAATGGATCACCTTGTTCAACGGAAAAGATCTCGACGACTGGACCGTCAAAATTCGCGGCTACGATGCAGGAGACAATTTCGGCAACACGTTTCGCGTAGAAGATGGTCTTCTGAAAGTCGGCTACGACCAATACGATGAGTTCGCCGAAAAGTTCGGGCACCTGTTCTATAAAGACTCCTTTTCCAATTACATCATCCGCGTTGAATATCGCTTCACAGGAGAACAATCAAAGGGCGGTCCCGGCTGGGCATTTCGTAACAGCGGAATCATGGTCCATGGACAAAGCCCCGAAAGCATGTCAAAAGATCAGAAGTTTCCCGTTTCTATTGAAGTCCAGTTACTGGGAGGCAAAGGCACCGGAAAACGCCCCACAGCAAACCTGTGTACTCCAGGCACACATGTCGTAATGGACGGAAAACTGTTTAAGCCACACTGCATCAACTCCAGCTCCAAAACATATCATGGCGACCAGTGGGTAACCGCCGAGGTCGAAGTGCGTGGAAACAAAATCATCAAACACATCATCGATGGGGAAACCGTACTCTCATATACGAAACCACAACTGGACGATCAGGATGCAGACGCCAAAAAGCTCATCGAAAAGGGATCACCAATCATGTTGGACAAAGGAACGATTTCCCTCCAGTCCGAAAGCCATCCGATCGAATTTCGCAAAGTAGAACTCATGAAGCTGGCACCTTGATCAGGTCAGCTGCTGCTATTGAGAATCGGTTTCAAAGAACGGACGCCTGGACTCTGGAACGGGAGAGATCTTGTTTCAATACAGGAAAATAGGCGATTTTGATCAGTTTCAGTCTGGAACAAATCCATCGATTTACGAATACTACCTGTAGTATATCAGACTGAAATTGATCTTGTCCGGCTCTATTAAACGTCGGCAGAACTAAGCAACTACGAAAGAAAGCAAAACCAAATGAAGGGTAGCCAGAAAATCATCGATGCCTTGAACGATGGACTCACTATCGAACTGACGGCAATCAACCTGTATTTCATCTCATCAAAGATGTGCAAAGACTGGGGCTTCGACAAACTGGCCAAGCATTTCTACGATGAATCCATTGAAGAAATGAAACACGCAGAGCAAGTCATTGACCGGATCCTCTACCTGGATGGCGTCCCGGAAATTGCCCGTTATGATGTGATTCAAGTCGGAAAAACCGCAGAAGAACAAATCCGCAACAGCCTCGCTTTGGAAACCAAAGGGGTCGCCACCTATAACGGAGCTATCGAACTCTGCCATCAGGAAAAAGACGCCGGCAGCCGGGAATTGATGGACCAGATGGTTGTAGAATCCGAAGAAAGCATTGACTGGTGTGAATCACAGCTTGAACTGATTACCCAGGTCGGTATCCAGAACTACCTCGCTGAGCAGATCAGAGAGTAAGTTCTGCTTAACCAAGCGAACCGGTAGCGGCACAGAGACAACGCCGCTTGGATTGACCGCAATCATCGCACAATCCAGCCAGCAAGTCTTTAATGCGACAGTGGCAAGCGGTGCAACCTTTTCCAGCACCGCAGCCACGCGTTACTTCATGAACTGATTCTGCACTGGAATCAGTGATGCACTGTTGCACTTCTTCTGGTGTCACTTTCAAACAGTGACACAGAAAACGGCGACGCGGAGCAACTTCAGTAGTCTGAACTGCAGAAGCGTGCTCTAACTTGCTCTCAGTAACAGTTGACATATCTCGTTATACCCAAGCGTCTGTTGCATCCAATGTGACAGACGCTTTTTTATTCAGAGTGTATCGCGTGGTAATAATAACAGGGTTCCACAGGTGGGAAACGCTTTAACCCTGTTTTCAGGTTTGACCTCACGGCAAGTCGAGTATGAGACTCAGTCTCAACTAGAACTAGTATATCGGTATTTGCAGAACTGTCAACTACTCGGAAAAAAGATTTTTCACCTCGTCAGGGTTAACCCGAACAAAACAGCGCACATCCAAACACCATATCGATCAAATTCGTGCCGCCCATGAGGCAAATGCCTGCAAAGCATCAGGAGCCCCTAATCCCTCTCACCAGATACGAAAACAGGCCCGCTAAAGGCAGGCCTGAGACATTCTGGAACGCATGCAGACTTTATGTGGTCTGCTTCTTAAATGCCGTATCAGGATCACGAAACCGATACCCGACACCACGTACGGTCTCGATCAACTCGGAGTGCTTATCCAGCTTTTGACGTAATGCCCGAATATGCACGTCAATCGTTCGCTCCAGAACCAATGCGTCATCCCCCAGAGCAGCATCAATCAGCTCCGCTCGAGAAAACACCCGCCCCGGCTGACGAACCAGAGCTTCGAGTAATTCGAACTCACTCCGCGTCAGTGAAATCGGCACATCATCGATCATCACACGATGCCGTCTGCGGTCGATCATCACTCCCTGGCTGACAATCGTATCTGTTGCCTCGCCGTTACTCTCACGGCGTCTGAGCAATGCTTTAATTCGTTCCAGCAGAATTTTCACACTAAAAGGCTTCGTCACATAATCATCCGCGCCCAGCGTAAACCCGACCACCTGATCTGTCTCTTCCGATTTTGCCGTCAGCATCAGAATCAGTACGTTGCAGGTTACAGGGTCAGACCGGAGCCTGCGACAAACTTCCAGGCCATCCATTTGCGGAAGCATCAGGTCCAGAATAATCAGATCCGGAGTTTTAAGTTGTGCCTGACGCAGCCCATCCATCCCATCCAAGGCTACAACCGCATCGTATTTCTCCTGTCGCAGATTGTATGCGAGAACTTCAGAGAGAGAACGATCATCTTCAATCACAAGAATGCGTTTCTTTGACATATCTTTTTCTTACACCATCTAAACAAAATAAATCAGGAAGAAAATGTTTCTTTATGACGGTGACGAACAATTTCGCCTTCCGTCAGATAAATCACATCTTCCGCAATATTGGTTGTATGGTCGGCAATACGTTCGATGTGACGCGCTGAAGAAAAGAAATGTAGTGCCGGCTTTATTAATTCTGCATCGGTTTGCATTAACAGATAAATCTCATTGATAATCTCACGATTATATCCGTCAACGATGTCATCCCGCTTACAGACATCACGCGCTTTTTCAGTATCAAAATCCACAAAAGCATCAATGGCATCACGCAGCATGGAAACCGTGACTTTGGTCATGGACTCCAGCGAGGAAGGGATGCGAAAATTCGGGTAATGCGACAATCCAATCGTCCGCTCTGCAATATTCACTGCCAGGTCAGCGATGCGTTCCAGATCGTTGTTGATCTTCAGCACAGTAGCCGTTTCACGCAAATCGACAGCCACCGGCTGATGCAGCGCCAGAATCTTCAGGCAGTCTTCTTCAATTTTGACTTCGCTTTCATTGATAGCACGTTCTTTTTCAATGACTTCGTTCGCAAGATCAACCTGCACCTCATACAGTGCACGGCTGGCTTTGGAAATCATCTCTTCCACCAGTGAAGACTGAGTGATGATTTCTCTTTCAAGCGATTCCATATCGCGCTGTAAATGTTTCGTCATTGGCTTACCCAAACCTGCCGGTAATATAGTCCTCGGTCTGCTGCTTTTTGGAATTCGTAAAGAGCTCTTCCGTCGCCCCTGACTCCACCAGCAAACCTTGATAGAAAAACGCAGCCTGATCCGACACGCGTGCCGCCTGCTGCATATTATGCGTCACAATGACAATGGTATACTCTTCTTTAAGCTCAAAAATTAAATCTTCAATGCGGGCCGTCGAAGCGGGGTCCAAAGCAGACGCCGGCTCATCCATCAGCAAAATATCGGGATCATTGGCGAGCGCACGGGCAATACACAATCGTTGCTGCTGGCCGCCAGATAAATTCAGCGCTGATTCGCTCAAACGATCTTTTACTTCGTCCCACAGAGCCGACCGTTGCAGCGATTGTTCGACAATCTCGTACAACACTTTTTTCTTGCGGATCCCGGCAATCTTGGGACCAAAGGCCACATTATCAAAAATCGACTTAGGAAACGGCGTTGATTTCTGGAACACCATCCCGATCCGTTTTCGCAATGTGACAATATCGGTTCGAGGAGAGTAAATATCCTGACCTTCCAGTAAGATATCACCCTCAACCCGTGTTCCTTCAATCATATCGTTCATCCGGTTCAGGCAACGCAAAAACGTTGACTTTCCACAACCAGACGGACCAATAAACGCAGTCACACAACGCTCGGGAATCGAAAGCGAAATGTCCGTTAACGCACGATTGTCCGAATAATAGAATGACAAATCTCGCACGCTGATTTTTTCAGTCGCCTGCGCTAATTCGTCTGGAGTCCGCATGCTCTTTCCATCAGGAATCGAAGGACGAACGAGTGGAGCTTTTGAATAATCGGAAGTCGCCTTATCGGATGGTTGCATATCTTTTTTAACCGAGGGTGTAGAAGCCATGGATTGAAAATCCTTGCTGAGTCCAATTATAGTTACTTTTAATCAATTCTGTGTGCCTGTTTTTCGTTTTTTTTCTGCTACTCAAAACGCAGGTCCTACCAGCGGATTCTTTTCCCATATTTATGTCGCACAAATACGGCAATCGCATTCATACTCACTAATAAAACCAGCAGTACCAGAATGCCGGCAGCCGCCAGATGATGAAAATCTTCCTGAGGACGTGCGGTCCAGTTGAAGATCTGAATCGGCAACGAGGTGAATTCATCAGAAAGTTTCTCCGGAACAAAAGGCACGTAAGCCATTGCGCCGACAACAATTAAAGGAGCTGCTTCACCTAATGCGCGAGACAGGGCCAGGATCACGCCCGTCATAATTCCCGGTAATGAAGCCGGTAATACCTGATACCAGACTGTCTGCCAGCGTGTGGCCCCTAAGGCGTAGGCAGAGCGGCGAATCGAATCAGGCACGGACCTCAGCGCTTCCTGGGAAGCCAGAATGATAATCGGCAGCACCACCAGTGTCAGAGTCAACGCACCAGAGAGGATACTTCGATCGAAGGCCAAAGCCCGCACGAACAACCCCAGCCCTAAAATCCCATATACGATCGAAGGCACACCTGCCAGGTTGGAAATATTTAATTGAATCAGTTTCCGCCAGCGGTTTTTAGGAGCATATTCTTCCAGATAGACGGCTGCGCCCACTCCTAAGGGAACGGAAAACAATGCCGTCAAACCGATCAGCCAGATACTTCCATATAACGCAGTCTTGATTCCCGCCTTGTGAGGAAATCGGGAAGGCAGTCGCTCGAGAAAGTCCCAACTCAACCAGCCTTTTCCCTGGACAATGATATTCCAGATCAAAACCAGCAACATCAATACGCAGGTCATCGTCGCCAGAAAACAGAACGCCATAAACAGGAAGTTGGGCACTCTGCCACGCGGCTTGGTTGTGTAGAGGTCAATATTACTTTGGTTCATTCGTATGCTTCTCCTACGCGGGAGAGAATGTATTGTGCGATAATATTCATGGCCATCGTGGAAATGAACAGGGTCAAACCGACGGCAAAAATCGTGCGATATTCCACAGTACCTGTCGGAGTGTCTCCCTGGCTCACTTGTACGATATAGGCGGTCATCGTTTGGATGCTCTCCAGCGGATTGAGCGTCAACTTGGGAGTCGCACCAGCGGCCAATGTCACCGCCATCGTTTCGCCAATCGCGCGGGAAATGGCTAACAGAAAGCTGGCAATGATTCCCGATAACGCAGCCGGCACAACCACGCGTACCGTCACTTCAAATTTATTCGCGCCTAACGCAAATGCGGCCCCTCTCAAAGATAAGGGAACAGACTGCAAAATATCTTCGCTTAAGGAAATGATCATCGGCAGAATCATAATCCCCACAACAATACAAGCACTCGCAGCATTAAACACGCCCGCACTGGGGAATAGATACTGAATGATCGGAGACACAAAGACAATCGCCAGGTATCCGTAAACAACGGAAGGGATGCCTGCCAGAATTTCCAGCATCGGTTTCACAATATCACGAAAACGGGGAGACGCATACTCGCTGAGATAAATGGCCGTTCCCAGACCAATCGGAACGGCTACAATCGCTGCTCCCCCGGCAACCAGCATCGTTCCACACATCAAAGGCAGAATCCCGAAATGTTGTGGCTTCAAGAGAGGCGTCCATCTCGTGCCCGTCAGGAACTCGATAATCGACACATCAAAGAAGAACTGTACCGACTCATACAGCAGGACAATCACAATGCCCACTGTTACCAGCACCGAAATGCTGGCACATATAAACAGGCTGAAATGAATCAAACCCTCATAGAACGGGCGCAGCCTGACCAACAGACCATCTCCCCGCTCCAAAGAGGTAGAGCGAGGCAGCTTCATTGCAGCTGCCTCGCCAAGTTCCATCTCAATCGATTGTTCTTCTTTTGAACGTTCGTCTGTCACTTCGACAATGCTCCCTTAAGGGCTTCATCATTTGCTTTAGCAACTTCATCAGAGACCGGCACATAACCGACGTCTTTGGCAAGTTGTGCTGCGTTTTTCAGATAAAACTTCACAAACGCTGCTACCTCAGGTCGCTCTAATGCTGACTTTCGCACATAGATAAACAGAGGACGGGACAACGGGGCATAAGAGTTGTCACGTACGGTTTCCAAAGAAGGCTTTGTGCAACCTTTGCCACCATCGACAGCCAGCAGTTTCAGCTTATCTTTGTTTTCATCGTAGTAAGCATATCCAAAGTAGCCGATGGCATATTCATCTGATTGAATGCCGGTTACCAGAACATTGTCGTCTTCACTGGCGGTGTAATCAGAGCGGCTGGCTTTTTCTTCACCCACAATTGCTTCGGTGAAGTAGTCAAAGGTTCCGGAATCAGTACCAGGTCCGTACAACTTAATGTCTTTGGCGGGCCATTTGGGATTCAGGTCTTTCCACTGTTTCACGCCACTTTCAGGACGCCACAGTTCCTTGAGCTGACCGACGGTCAAACAATCACACCAGTTATTCTTAGGATTGGCAATCACAGCCAGACCATCAAAGGCAACTGACAACTCGATAAACTCGATTCCTTTTTCTTTGCAGGCGGCAGCTTCTTTTTCTTTCATCCCACGTGAAGCATCGCAGATATCAATTTCGCCGGCGATGAATTTTTTCATCCCGCCACCAGTACCCGAAATCCCCACAATGGGATGCACATCGGGCTGCACAGTTCGGAATTCTTCGGCAACGGCTTCGCTGATGGGATAAACCGTACTTGACCCATCAATTTGTACCTTGCCGGACAGCTTTTCGCCGCCTTCAGATTCGCTCCCAGCTTCTTTGGCAGCAGGTCCATTTCCGCTGTCACTGTTTCCATTACAGCCAACACCAATCAGGGAAACCCCAACAGCCAGGCACATCAGCCCGCATACTTTCCCGATGTTTGTCTTGATCATTTCGTGCGTCTCTCCCAATGCGATATGTGGTAAAACTAGATTGTTCTTCGTGCAAATTAAGGTGCCAGAAAACAGACCCGCCAAAACCAGACAACGGATGGCAGCCCTGCCTCGAACGTGCATTACCATATCCGCAAATTGTTAAGATAATATTAAGATACCGTGAAGTACTTAATCTTTCCCGAACATGGGGCGCAGAGAAAACAGTTCCCGCAAAGCGTTTTATAATAAAGACTTACGAAACCCGCTATTAAGAATTAGCCACGAGGAAGCCGCACAGAAAACGTGCTTCCTTCACCGACTTTGCTGGTCACACTGATCGTTCCCTGAAAGGACTGAACGAGATGCTTCACAATCGAGAGCCCCAGCCCGGTGCCACCCAGCTCGCGCGAGCGGGCTTTGTCGACGCGGAAGAATCGCTCGAACAGACGGGCCTGATATTTTTCTGCAATCCCGATCCCTGTATCCTGCACCTGGAGCAGGACCATGCCTGTATCATCCAGCTCCCAGCGAATCGTAATCCGCCCCTGATCGGGAGTGTATTTGATCGCATTATTAATCAAATTCCCCAGAATCTGATGCAGCCCCTCTTCATCCGCTTTGACTTTGATATCGGGCGTTTTTTCTTCAATCAAAAATTCGATGTGTTTCGACTCGGCAACCTTCTGCTGGTCGACCAGGCACGCTTCCACAAACGGCCGCAACTCAATGCTGATGATATCAAACACCTGATTCCCGGATTCGATACTCGCCAGACTGATCAGATCCAGAATCAACTGATGCAGACGGTCGGCTTGTTCTTCAATCCGCATCAAAAACGTCTTGTTGATCTCCGGGTCGTCCATCGCCCCGCGAATCAGCGTTTCCGTATACGCTTTGATCGAACTCAAAGGCGTTTTCAATTCGTGCGATACATTCGCCACAAATTCCTGCCTGAGCGACTCCAACCGGCGCAACTCAGTCATGTCAAACAACACGATCACCAGGCCAGGACAGGGAGTTCCGGGGAGCGGCGTCGTCGTCACCCCCAAAATGCGATCGCTGGTACTCTCCAGCTCGACTTCCATCCGCTGGGGTTCCAAAGTACTCAAGACCTCTGTCACTGACTTTTGCAATTGGTGATTGCGAACCGATTCAAACAGCGGCTTCCCCTCCGCTTCTTCCGGAGAGAAAAACAGCAAGCGACCGGCGGATTCGTTGGCAAACAAGACATGCTGCCGCTCATTCGTCGCGATCACTCCTTCGACCATTCCTTCCAGAACAGTGCTCAATCGGTCCCCACTGGCCTGCAACTGCCTGACGCGTTCGGCCATCTCCTGGCTCATATGATTGAACGACTGTGCCAGAATACCCAGTTCATCGTGCTGCGGAAAATAGAGCTTTTGCTCATAATCCCCGCCGGCAATCGCCTCGGCGGCATTGGTCAGAATCGTCAGGGGACGAATCATCCGGGCCACAACCCAATAGGTCAGCAGCATCACCGTAAAGCTGACCAGCAAAGCAATGCTCCAGATCAGCTTCTCAATCGAAGAAATTTCCTGCTGGATTTTCGCCATGGTGATGGCCACCCGCACCACTCCTTCGGGCTTCCCCTCTTCCTTGAACAGCAGAGCGTAATACAACATCGGTTCACTCAACGTCGGACTGAGCCGTTTTGAACTCCCCTCGCCGGTCGACATCGCCTGAATAACTTCAACCCGATTTTTATGATTCTCCATCTCCCGGACCAGCTTCAGAGTCTCCTGATCCGAGTCGGCGATCACCACCCCGTCCATGTCAATCAGAGTCAATCGCGTGCCGGTTTTCTCACCCAGTTTTTTCACTTTTTCCTGCAGTTGCTCAGAAAGTCCCTGCTCGAAAATACCGTCCAGGCTGCTCCGCATGATGATCGCTGAATCGTGCAGACGCTGCTTAATCTGTTCTTCAACCTGATCCTGCTGGCGTCCTGAAACAATCAAAACAAAAACGATCGCAGACGCAATATTTAAACCGGCATATACCAGAAACAGTTTCCAGAACAGTCGCGAAGACCACATCGTTACATCCACCTTGATGACTACCAGAGCATTCCGTGAGACCAAATTGATCAAGGCGGCTCTGAAAACGTGATATCAAACCCGTATGCGGGCTAAAAAGAATTCGCCTATTGTGATGCTGATGCCCGTCTGTCCGCAAGGGCTGAACTGCATTTTCATTCAGAGTTCACGGGAACCGATCCAAAAATACGTTCGCGAATCCACTTCACTCACATCATAAAAGAAATATTCTTAAACAACACGAGCAGATGCGCACCCTGTCAAATGCACGTCGCTATTCTCTAACAAAAAAATCTGCTGGATCGTGCCTCGTCTCAGACAACCACCATTTCACCCCTGAAAAACAGACCTTTATTTCCGATTGACTCACAGCCGCCGCTCCCTAACATGCGGAGTTAGCGTCGCGCGCGCGAGCAAACACGATTTTCACCAGAAACTAAGTTCAGCCTGCCTGAAATAAGCATCGCTTTAACTCTTGCCCTGCCTGATGTTACAAGAACCCCGTTTTCAATCGCCTCTTCCATCAACGTCTCAATTGTATCGTTTTGATACCGCTTCATTGCACTCTCATCCGCTTTCATCGACTTGAATTCCATTTCATCTGTGAATCTCCACTTGATTCCCGCGTGCCCTTCAGCATCATTGAGTGATGTCAGCCAGCCACAACATTTGTCGGCGAGCGCACTCACACTCTTACTGGCAGCACGCGCAGCCAAACCGTAAAAGGAATTGTATGCGATAACAGGCAATGGCACTAACTGAAGATCCGGCAGCAACGAATTGAATACGCCCCTGATCCGAGTGTTCAGATCAGGGGCGTGTCTTCTCAGGCAATCACTTTTGTGACCACACCTGAACCAACGGTCTTACCTCCTTCGCGGACGGCAAACCGATCTCCCTCAGCCAGTGCAACCGGGTGCGTGAGCGAAACACTCAGAGTCACACCGTCGCCGGGCAAAGCCATATCGACGTCTCCCAGAACCATTGCGGTCCCGGTGACGTTGGTCGTGCGGAAGAAAAACTGCGGCGTATATCCGTTAAAGAACGGCGTATGACGACCACCCTCTTCTTTCTTCAACACATACACTTCCGCTTCAAAATCCCGGTACGGTGTCACCGAACCCGCAACCGCCAGCACCTGGCCTCGCGACACTTCGTCGTATCCGGTCTTGCGCAACAGGCAGCCGACATTGTCACCAGCACGACCGGTCTCAACCAGCGCACTGAACGATTCGACTTGTGTCACCGTATCAACACGCGTCTCATCACTCAGACCGAGGATCTCTACCGATTCACCAGCACGGATCTCTCCCTGTTCGATTTTACCAGTCACAACCGTGCCACGCCCTGAGATCGAAAATACATTTTCAATCGACATCAAGAACGGCTTATCGGTCATCCGCACAGGATCAGGGATAGAACGATCCAGTGCATTCAGAAGTTGATGAATACACCGTGCCGCTCCCTCATCCGCCGGATGGTCATGCGCCTGTTTTGCAGATCCACGAATGAAGGGAACATCGTCTCCGGGAAAGCCGTACTGTGTCAGCATGTCCCGAATTTCCATTTCCACCAGTTCGATCAGATCGGGATCATCCACCAGATCACATTTGTTAAGAAACACGACCAGATAAGGCACACCCACCTGCCGTGCCAGCAGAATATGCTCGCGCGTCTGAGGCATCGGACCATCGGCGGCAGAAACCAGCAGCACCGCACCATCCATCTGGGCCGCACCGGAAATCATATTCTTGATATAATCGGCGTGGCCGGGACAGTCGATGTGGGCATAGGTGCGATCTTCCGTTTCGTATTTAACATGCGAAGCGAGAATCGTCACCGTCTTGCTCTTATCGCGCACGATACCACCCTTGGCGATATCCTGATACGACTTGACCTGCGCCAACCCCATCTCCGACTGAACTCCCAAAATGGCAGCCGTCAGAGTCGTTTTCCCATGGTCAATGTGACCAATCGTACCAACGTTGACATGAACTTTCTGAACCATTGCTCATAGCCTCCTTTCTCAAAGAGGAGTAGATCGCATCCACTGGCCAGCCCTCTGAGGTGAGCAGCCTCAGCAGCCTTTTTGTGCCCGTGCAGCTCCAGATCAGTTGATGCGACGAAAAAATGGTGACGTTAATTTCCAATGAGTTATGTACATAAAAAAACCCGCCCGATTGGGGAATCGGGCGGGTTGAACTGATGAATGAATATTTGTGTCTCACACTCCAGACAACGATCCCACCCCGCCCTTGCTTGACGAGTCCTCTGATGATCTTTGTCTGGTGAAGAATTGGAACATGGATTTTCCCTGTTTAAAAAGTGTGTGGGAGAACAGACACCCCCGCCTCAAAAGGGTTCGGGACTTTTTCATCAGCACGACGAATCGAATTCGCGCAGCCGTTAAGAGAACGCGCAGCAGCAGACCTTCAAAGGCAACACAATCTTTGGCCGATTCGAAAAGAGAGAGTGATCAAAAACAATCTAGATCGCATCACATTTTACCATAGCGTGCCTCAATCTAATATACTCGGTCCAAATAGCCTTGGAGACGCTACAGTAAAACTGGACACAGTCTAGTCAGGAATCGACGTCACCAGTTCTTCAGCAACGGCTTCCAGCACATCGGACGTGATCACAGGCAGTTCATCAGCATATCCGACTAACAACCCCAGATCACACAGACGGTTAATCTTGCGGGGATTACCCTGCGTTAACTCAAACAGAGTTTCATAGGCTTCGTCATCAAACACCGGCTCATTGCGGCCGGCCACTTCCAGGCGATGCTCAACATAGTTGCGAGTATCTTCAGGTGAAAATGGTTTCAGCAGGCAACGTACGGCAATCCGGTCGTCCAACTGGGCCGACCGCTGCAGATGACTTAACAGCAACTGATCGCCAACTAACAACAGTGTGAAATCAATCTCGGACGTCTGTTGAAAATTCAACAGCTGATGCAGTGTTTCGAAAATGCGCTGATCAACAATCAGATGCGCCTCGTCAATCACGATCACAGGCTTGTGCCCCTGCTCACACAGCAACAGCAACTGCCTGTGCAAGGCCCGTACAATTCGATCTTTGCCGGGAGTTACTGGCTCAATACCTGCTTCCTCGGCACCGAGTTCGACAGCCAGATATGAAATGAGTTCGATCGGCGATAATTGAGGAAAGACCAGATGCACGAATGGCTGATGCAACTCAGCAAGCTGGCTTTTCAGTACATGACACAGAAACGACTTCCCCATTCCCGAACCACCAACGAGTAAACCGGCACCTTTGCTGTTTTCGATGAGATATTGCAGCTTCAGCAATCCCGCCTGATGCGGATGACTCTCATAAAAAAAGGTGGTGTCCATTTTTTCTTCGAAAGGACCACTCTGCAAATTCCAGTAACTCTGATACATAAAGTCTAATTCCCGGGAATGATTTCGCGTAGGACATCCAAACTAAGATGTTGGTTCTTTAATTCCTGAAAGGACGAAACGCACCATTCGCTGGCACGTCGTCAATCTCTTCGATTTCTCCTGTCAGCCAGGCTGCCCCTTCTTCCTCGACTGGCTGAAACTGGCTGACTGGCTGCTTCTCTCTGGAAAGATAAACGGGGTATTCGCCTGCCACCTGGACAACACGTCTTTCTGCATTCTGCTGACCGACTGCATGATATACGCTTCCCTCATGCTGGGCGGTTCCCACAGCCTGCTCGACGGAAACGGCCCGAATCACAGAGGTTGGTCGAATCGAGCTGACCTGATCAGGACGCGCTTCAAGTTCCTGGCCAGGCTCCTGAAGCGGTAGAGCCGCATCCAGACCGAACTCCATGGAAAGCTCATCGCTGGCCCCCAGTTCCGGGGAAATCGTTTCCGGTTCAGATAACGCCGCTGGTTCTTCCAACGATCCGAAAAACGAAAGCAGTGCCATCATCGAAAAAATGCTCGCCGACAGACCGGCAATCGCTTTCGTTGTCTGATTCCACTTGAAGGCAAAAGCACATCTTCGGGTAATCGGCGCAAACACCAGACGGAATAAATTCAGAGTGTGTTTGAATAATAGAGACTTAAGCCAACTCATCTCTCGTTCCTTCGAGGGGTGAATATCTGATTGACAGTAAAATACGAGCTCAATCCCTGAATTCTTGTCATACGGCAAAACACCGTCCATTAACTGAAGAGAAACCCGCGCTACCGTAAGGCAGCAAGCGCTCTTCTTGTATCGGTTGCCGTGTATACCAATCTTGACTGTTTCACAGACTTGGCAAAACAGGAAAACCTGTCAAAACAGGTTGTCTAATTTAGACCCAAAACGTCGGCCATCGTATACAGGCCCGCGCCCTGTGTTGCCAGATATTTAGCGGCAGCCAAAGCACCATAGACGTAACTGTCCCGGGTATGCCCGCGGACAGTCAGATCGATCGTCTCACCCATCATGCCGAACACAATGGTGTGCTCGCCGACATTATCGCCCGTTCGCAGCGCGTGATAGCCAATCTCGCAGGTAGGCCGCGGCCCCGGACGACCGTGCCGCCCATGAATGTGCTCGGTCTGTCCCATTTCATCGGCGATGATCTCACCAAAATGCAGCGCCGTCCCGCTGGGTGCATCTTCTTTAAACCGGTGATGGCGTTCGATTACTTCGACATCCACGCCGCCGGGAGAATTTTTGAGGGAATGTGCGGCTTCGCGGACCAGCTTCATCATCAGGTTGACGGCCAGACTCATATTCGGCGCCAGAATCAGCGGCGTCGTCTGCGAAGCGGTCAGCACTTCATTGCGCTGTTCCGGAGTCAGTCCTGTCGTCGCTGCCACCAGAGGAATCTGCCGCTCTGCACAAATCCCGGCCACTTTCATCAGCCCCGCCGGTAACGAGAAATCAATGATCACATCCACCCGGTCCGTCAGTTCCGATTGAATCTCAACCCCAATCGGCCCAATGCCCGCCACTTCACCGGCATCTTTTCCCAGCACCGGAGAATTGTCAGACTCTAAAGCCGCCCCGAGTTTCAAATCCTGATCCTGATAAACCAGCACGGCCACGCGCTGTCCCATCCGACCACCGGCCCCATTCACTCCGACGAGAAGTTGATCACCCATTTCTGACTCCCACTTACTGAAATATTTCGATGCACACTGATGTATTTTCTGGTACAGATCTCTGTGAAGATCGTAATACAAGCCCCTTTACTTTTCCATGAGATCCCCTGTCATTCTACCTGCATTTTCGAGTTTATTCACCCCGGTTTCGAATTTCCGTAATGGCACACTGTAATTCGTGCACCACCTCCGTCTCTAACTCAACAACCAACTGCTGCTCCAGTACAGCAGCAACCTCAGATGCTCCCAGTTGTCCCAGCGCCCAGGCCGCCGCTCCTCGAATCAAGGGTTCCGAATCCGACAGCACTGTTTGCAACACCGGCACCGCGGCCGCCTCTCCCCGGTTCCCCAGTACAATCGCCGCATTCCGCAACAAACCGGCCCGCCGTGCCCGCGACATCGGCGTACTTTGAAACCGTTTCTGAAAGCCCCCTTCATCCAGCGTCAATAATTCGCAGGCATCCACGGGGGAAAATGTCTCCACAGGCTGAAACGCAGGCTCATGACTGATGGGTGCTTTCCGGTTCCAGGGGCAGACATCCTGACAGACATCGCAGCCGAACATCCAATCCTGCATTCCCGGTCGCAACTCAGCCGGGATCGGCTGATCACGCAGTTCAATCGTCAGATAGGAAATGCATTTCCGCGCGTCCAGTGTTCCCGCTTCCACGAATGCATCGGTCGGACAGGCTTCCAGACAGCGCGTGCAGGTTCCACAATGCGACGTCTCTTGCGGCGCGTCATACTCCAGCTCGTCACTCAACAACAGACCTGCCAGAAAAAACCAGCTTCCTTCATTCCGATTCAACAGCAGCGTATTTTTTCCGATCCAGCCCAGGCCTGCCAGTTGTGCGAAGTCGCGTTCCAACAACGGCGCCGTATCTACAATCCCGCGGGTTTCGCAATCAGGAAACTGCGTATGAATCAGGCGGGCAAGCTGTTTCAGTTTTTTGCGGATCACCTTATGATAGTCGGTCGTCCCCCAGGCATAGCGGGAAACCCGCGCCTCGGTTCCCGAAAGGGGCGGCGGCTCTTCCGTCCGGTAATTGAGCGTCAACATCAATACGCTCTGCACCGAACTCATCACATACCGCGGATGCTCATACGCTTCTTTACGGCGCTCCAGATAATTCATCTCGCCGGCGTAACCCTGATTCAGCCAGTCCAGAAAACTATGATACCCCGCTGGAGTCACCGCCGGTGCAATGCCCGCCAGATCGAAGCCGACCTCACGCGCCATCTCTTTGATCAGCGCACTTTGTTGACTCCGATCACAGTCTGGTCGTTCTGATGCTTCGGCCATAGTGTTCTCGAACGCAGACGTTTTGATTCAGACCGAAGGATGTGACTGCAGTTGTTCCCACTGCGCCCGCCCCACCGTTAACACTATCCCATCATCACATTTCGCCAACGGGGTATACCGCGGATGCCGCGATTCTTTATAAGGATCGTTGTGCCGCGTATTGTAGCAGCAGATAAAGCCCCACCGCGGATGATCGCTCTTGTTCTGATCAGAGCGATGTAACAGATTCGAATGGAACATCACGGCAGACCCCGGCTCCAGCGTGCAGTAAACCAATTCGAAACGCTCGCAGGCGGCCTCAACCCGTTCCAGATCGGCTCCTGTCTGATCTCCCACTGGGCCATGATTGATTCGCCCCATGAGATGGCTCCCTTTGAGCACCTGCAGACAACCGTTTTCTTCGGTCGCCCGATCCACGGCGATCATGCAACTTCCCATATCCGGAAACAGACAGCCGTTGTTGTACCAGTAGCCGTAATCCTGATGCCAGGCCCACGCGCCGCCGACCTTGGCCTCTTTTTGAATCATCTTGTGATGGTAATGATAGACCTCATCACCCAGCAAAGCTTCCATGCGATCGACTACACGATGACTGCGGGCAATTGCACCGTAGATATCATCACGCAGTTCATTCTCCACACTCAGCTTGACCGCGCCTCCTTCACCATCCGCACGACTAAACGTTGCCTGCTGCATCGCCAGATCAGCACGACCAATCTGCCCCAGCAGAGTCACCTCTTCCTGACTGAAGAGCCCTTCTACAATCAGAAAACCATCCTGCTGAAACCGATTTATCTCTTCTGTAGTGAATAATGCCGCGCTCATCTCACTTCCCCATTCTCAAACAGAGTTTTCATGAATTCAGGAAGCAACGGGTGGCACTGTTGGCTTGCCCAACAGTGTTTTTCAGCTCCCTCAACAACTCAAAATTACAAGCTATATTCGACTGGCGTGTGCCACTGTTGGCTCGTCCAACAGTGGCGATCTGATCTCCGCAATCAATACTCCAGACACCTAATAATAGATACCGTTTTGATGGAACGTCGCTAAAAATCTCTCACTGTCGGACAAGCCGACAGTGGGACCCCGCCGCTGGTAATGTGACAATATTGCTATATTAAAAACGGTGGCTCGTCCCATATCATTAGACAGAAACTCTATCACTCAGTTTACACAGTTCACTCTTGTGATTCGAGTATCTTCTCAAAACAAAAACACAGCCCGTTAACAAACAGGCTGTGTTTTGAGTTATCTTCATCAATTGTTTCAAAGAATCGGAATCAGGCTTCGTCCAGCAGATTGACTGCCGCGAATTCCTGGCCTTCCAGCATCGCCAGACTGGCACCGCCGCCAGTACTGACGTGCGACACCTGATCGGCAAAGCCCAGTTGTTGAATCGCAGCCGCACTGTCACCGCCGCCAATGATGCTCGTCGAATCACTGTCGGCAATCGCCTGTGCAACCGCTTTTGTCCCGGCATCAAAGGGAGGCATTTCAAACACGCCCATCGGTCCGTTCCAGACCACGGTCTTCGCCGACTTGACAGCTTCCGCATATATTTTAGCGGTCTCAGGACCGATATCCAGGCCTTCAAAACCATCGGGAATCTCACCCGCTTTGACAACCACTTTGTTACAGTTGGCGTTGAAGTCGTCGCCGCAGTGTGTGTCAACGGGCAGCATCAGTTTGTCGCCCCCTTTAGCAATCAATTCCTTAGCCAGATCGACTTTGTCTTTTTCGACCAGACTGTCACCAACCTGCCCGCCTTGTGCGAGAGAGAAGGTGTATGCCATCGCCCCGCCAATGAGCACTTTGTCGCAGATCCCCAGCAGGTTATCGATGACTTTGATTTTGTCGGAGACTTTCGCACCGCCCAGAATTGCCACAAACGGACGTTCGGGGTTGGCAATCACGTCGGTCAGATACTGAATTTCTTTGGCTACCAGGAAGCCCACCACTTTTGGTCTTTTTTTCATGGCTTCCGGCACCGCCACCATTGAAGCATCCGTTCGGTGACAGGTTCCAAATGCGTCGTTGCAGTAAATGTCACCGAATGCTGCCAGTTTGCTCGCAAATTCAGGGTCCCCTTTTTTCTCACCCTCGTTGAATCGCAGGTTCTCCAGAATCAGCACCTGACCATCTGGAAGGTCGGCCGATTTTTTTTTGGCGTCCGGCCCCACAGTGTCCGTGGCAAAGCCGACTTCCTGCCCCAACAACTCCCCAAGACAGGCGGCTGTCGGCTTCAGGCTGAACTTCGCATCGCCGGCATCCCCTTTGGGACGACCGAGGTGGCTCATTAAAACAACGCGTCCGCCGCGATCAATGACCGATTTAATGGAAGGCAGAGCCATCCGCACACGACGATCATCGGTAATATTGAGATTGTCATCCAGAGGTACGTTGAAATCCACACGCATCAATACGGCTTTGTCTTTAACGTCTACGTCTTCAATTGTCTTCTTTGCCATGGAAACTTGAACCAGTCTCTTTTTATACAGAGGTTGAAATAGAATGTGATTATAATGAATACGTTGCCTATCCAACGTATTCCTGAGGATGTTTTTGCAAATGCAACTGTGAATCCGCTTTGTGAGAGTTGATACCAAGTCAAGACTGTACTACTCGTCCATCACGTCTTTTTCTTTTGCATCAGCCATGCTGTTGACTTTGCCTTCAAATTTCTTGGTTAGCTCCTGGATGTCGGTCTTGGTATTGTCGCGCTCGTCTTCACCCATTACTTTGTCTTTTTCAGCCTGATCGGCGTGTTTGTTCGCATCGCGACGAATATTGCGGATCGAAATCCGGGCTTCTTCGGCCAGTTCTTTCACGCGTGAAACCAATTGACGGCGACGCTCTGTCGACAGTGGGGGAATGTTCAACCGCACCACACGCCCGTCCGTATTCGGCGCCAGGCCCATATCGCTGGCCTGAATGGCTTTCGCAATCTCACCCACCATCTGGGCATCGAACGGACGGATCAAAATCTGCTGCGGTTCCGGTACACTGACGTTGGCCATCTGCTTCAGAGGGGTCGGCGAACCGTAATAGTCTACGCGAACCGAATCCACAAGTCCCGGAGTGGCACGACCTGTTCGAATGCCCTGCAGCTGTCCCTGCAACACATGAACCGCTTTGTCCATTCTCTCTTCCGCGTCGAGTAAAATTTCTTCCTGGTCCATGTTACAAGTCCTTCGAATAGTTGGCTTTATCTGAATAGAATCTTCAAGTAATGCTGATCAAACCGGTGTTTATCAGAGTCTGTCCCCCCTCGCGGTTGTGAAAAAAACACGGCGATTGAGCGCAACACACTCCTGTGGCTCCCTCGAACGGGAGCAGAAACTGGCCCGATTTTAGTTGACCGGCTGCGAAAATCAAACCGTCAGGTACGAGAAAAACCAGCTGAAACGGGTCCAGCTGGTTTTTTATCAGGCATTCTCAGTAATATTCTATCCCATCCTCAATAGTAGATCAGGAAATCGGCGATTCATCCCGCGTCATTAAACCGCTTAAATAAAGCAGGTTTTTCTCGGTTGGGATGTTCGTCCGGAACTGTAGATTCTTATTTTCCGCATGCAGCAGATCGCGACGGCTGATCTGACCGACCAACTGCGCACCATCACGTACCACTGGCAATCGCCGGGTCGCCGTGCTCAGGAAGATCTGGGCGATCGTGAGCAGGTCGGTCTCCTCCGAAATGCAGCGTGCCTCGGTATCGATAAAGGGAAAGATCTGAGACGAGGGAAGCTGCTCATAACTTGCTTTGATCAGCACGTCCATGCAACAGCGTTCGGAAAAGACGCCTAACACCCGATTCTCCGGGTCAATCACAGGGGCTCCTGAAATACGATGGTTCAATAGCATCCCAATTGCTTCCAGTACATCCATGTCCGGAGTTAAGGTAACTAACTTCGTGACCATAATGTCCTTTGCGAGAACTGGTTTATTCATCGCACTACCCCCTTCTAAATTGGCGTTTTTAGAATCACAAGGTAAATGGAGCACACTACGAAAGAAATGAATTCAAAACAGTTGAGAATGTGTGCTCTCACTTCAGATATGAAATAACGCAAAACACGTTATTAAAAAATCGAATGTGGGAAACCTGTGTATTCTACCAACATTATTTTGACTTCTCAAAAAGATTTAATTGACCACCAGGTGTTCGATTGATTTTTTAAACCATTATCTTCTTTTAGATCAAGAACTTAATGAATTCCCGAAAAAACACCTCCTTCGTTTTTTTCACCAAATTTCGATTGATGACCGAAGAGTTGGAAGACCAGACTTATCAGAAGTGACTTGAGACGCCTATAATCATAACTGACTGAAAACTACATTTTCTGAAGGCCTGTCGCAGTTTCAACCCGTGATTGAACTGACCAACCATAGAAATCAATGATAATGGCACATCGAGTGGAAATTGACGGAGTCGGCTTGCACCTGGGTCGCGCCGACCAGACATCCGGCGAATGGATCGGACAACATGAAGCACTCAAACAGCTTCTGGCCTGCTGGCTGGTGATTGACGAAAAAGATATGCCCCTGACGCCTCGACTGGTAGGAACGCCGGGCATCGGTAAAACGTCGCTTGCCATCGCAGGTGCGCGAACGCGCGATCAGGAACTCTATATTTATCAATGTACGGCGGACACACGGCCGGAAGATTTGCTCGTCACTCCCGTGCTCGCCGAGAGTGGTAAGATTGCCTACCACACATCTCCGCTGGTTACCGCGATGATTCGTGGCGGAATTTGTGTGCTCGATGAAGGCAACCGCATGAATGAAAAATCATGGGCCAGCCTGGCTCCCCTGCTCGACCATCGCCGCTATATTGAATCGATCGTCGCCGGCGTCACCATTCCCGCACATCCGGAATTCCGTTGCGCTGTCACCATGAACGAAGACGAATCCACGTTTGAAATTCCCGATTATATCCTCAGCCGTCTGCAACCCAGTATTTCGCTCGAGCATCCCAACCGGGAAGATGAAAAAATGATTCTGCACTATCATCTCCCTTTTGCCGACGAACATATGCTCGATTTAACCGTCGACTTCCTGCAACAGTCGCACAGCTTGAAGCTGGATTTCTCGACCCGCGACGGCATCAATGTGCTGCGTCTGGCATTGAAACGCGCCGCCCAGGATAAAGACCACCCCCTCAGTAAAGATGTCGTCTGGCTGGAATCACTCAAAAGCTGTCTCGGCGACGATGCACTCGACCTTGAATCACTGTCTGAAAAACGTAAGCAGAGCCTGGGTGGAAACATGATGCCGATGGGACTGGGAGATTTCTTTTTCTCACCAGACAACCCGCTGCATCCCGATCGCGACGATGATCTGGACGATCTGGATTTTGACGATGACGATGATGACGACCGGGAAAGCTATTAAGCTTCACAAACGCCGTGAGTACCTTTGCCCTTCGTTGCTACTCAGGTTTCCGGGCTTCCACCGGTGATTCTTCAAAGCTGAGCCGGATCTGAAACGGTTCAATCAGAATATTTTTACGCTCGACATCAGGGACTGTCCAGATCCGTTGTCGATTGCTGCGCGTCGTTTCCTTCAGCACCACATCTCCGCTTCGCAGGTCAACCGCCTGCAGATCAACCAGCGTGCCATAGCTGGAAGGCCGCCCCTCGATACGACGAATCCCGAAGGTGATCACCGGCAGATCCAGGAACTGAGTAAAATCGATTCCCTGTGTAGTCAGAGGCATCGACCACATCAGTTCTCCCGTTTTTCGTTCAACGGAATACACCATCCCATTGAACAGAAACGAGGTCATGCCGATGGGACGAAAGCTGACTCCTTTTTTTGCAACGTAAGGCAGGCTCACAAAAACCAGGTACTGCCGTGGGTTCTCCAGCAACAGTAAATTGAGCACACTGTCAGCCGGTTTCCCTTTGACTTCATATTTTTCCTCACCGGTCCGCAAATCCAGAAAAGAAATCGTCCCATCTGGTTGAATCATCACCAGGTCATAATTTTGCCCCAGCGTGTAGGTCGACGACTTGTCTAAAAACTGGCTCCAGATTTCCTGATCCGTTGTGAGATCTTTCAATTTCAGATGACGCACGTCATCCGCTTCTTTAGTAATAGTCAGTATATACCGCTCAAATGCAAAAATGGGAGACTCGCCTTGCCCCAGCTTGAAGGCATTGACCACTTCTCCACTCTGACCACTCAAGACAACATACCGTGTTTCCGAACGCTCGGTCGATCTCATCACAATCACGCGATCCGCATCGCCAAAATGCCTGCTGCTGGTAATCACTCCCTGTCGCTTCCACAAAACATCGCCGGTTAACAAGTCAGCCGCGATCAATTCAGTGCCCCGCTGATAGCAAAGAAAATCCTGATTGATCGTACCAATGCGTCCCAACAGTTCGCGGTCGGCATTCCGTGTGACATATTCGCGCAATACCGGAGCCACTCCCGTACGCTCGATCGAAATATAATCTCGCAGACTGGGCGGCCCGGCAATCAATCGCTGCTTCCACAACATCGTCGGCTGATCTTCGACATCCCGGTTTAACGTATCCAGTACCACAAACAGCGAACCGAAGTTGACAACCAGATAATGCTCGAACACCCGCGCAGAATAATAAGGCTGGTCAGGTAGATCAATTTCGGCATCGACCAGAGAAAAGGCCCACTGCTGCTTTCCCTGTCCATCGTAGGCGAACAGCAACTCTTTGGCCGGCCCTACTTCCAGACGATAATTACTAAAGAGCGGATTCGAAAGACCGATGATCTCAACAGGCCGCGCGGTATTCTGCCCCTTGGACTGTTCACCGCGATAAACCTGGGCCGGATAGTCAGGCCAGTCTTCTTCTGCACGCTGTTGTTCCTGGAAACTCGACTCAGAACGCCACTGTGCCGTTAACTGGAGCGCCGTTTTTCCATCCAGGCAAATCACATTCGGCCAGCGGGAATCCAGTTCGTCCATCAACACAGTCGCCTGTGAAACACGATTCGCATCAAGATAAATTTGTGCCAGCTTCGCCGTCGCAAACGCTGCCATCACAGATTGCTTTGACGTTCTGAGATCTGCCAGATGCCGCATCAACTGGCGACGCAGCAACGCCGGTTCCGTTTCAGCACCGGCATTGATCGCACGCTCTAAGCGTTCAACCAGAACTTTTCGAACCTGCTCGGCCTCAGGCAGATTTCCACAACACAGAAGAAATCGTTCCAGTTCCTCCCGTTTGGCACGCAGCAGTTTTTCTGTGTAATATCGCGAAAAGAACTCATCGATCTCAGCATGTTCCTGCTCTGTGGCACGTGCCAGCAGAATTTCCAGTTGCGAACGAATCCAACGATCCGTTCGCGCAAACGAGCCCCCTTTGATCGGTTCTGAATCCAGCAATCCCTTCAACTCTGACAGACGCAGATAGTTTTGCAGTGCTGCATTCAGATTCCCCTCTTGCTGATACCGCTGTGCCAGAATCTGATAAAACCGCTTGCGCTGAACATCATCAACCAGCAATGTTTCCATCTTGGCAATCTGGTTTTGATTCTGATCAAAATCATGATCCAGACTTTCCAGTAACATATCTGCATAGAGCCGTCGGGCACGAACGGTAGGCTTGATCTGAATCGACTGGTCAATCTTCTGCATCGCCAGATTCACATCACCGGCAAACAGATTCAGTTCGCCACGCAGAAGTTGCGCCAGTGCCAGATCCGCAGGCTGTTTTGATTGATCGGCAAGACGAATCTGCTCCCGAATCGATTCCACAGATCGGAAACCAGCCACCTCTGTCTCGTTTTGAGTCACCAGCATCCCCCCGGCGGCAGCAAGATTACCGACAAGCGAATCCATCTCAACACGGGTTCGGGCCAGGATCAGACCATCGTCCAGACGAATACTGAGAACGTCCCCCGTATCCACCGGTTGATAATACGTATTTTTGACTACGATCCCACGACCACTGGGCGCAGGAATCGGCTGTGACTTCGGCCAGGCAGGCGCACCATCACTCAACTTGATCGCTTCAATCCGATCGTTGCCCACCAGCAGAATTTTGCCCTCATGAACGGTCGCAATAAACAGGTTTTTCCGCCGTGGTCGTGACCAGAGCAATCGACCATCGAACAGATCCAGGCATTGAAGATCCTGCAGTTTGCGCGAGTAAACCAGTACACGCCCACCTGCAATCAATGGCGTAAATTCAGACCAGCCTTCACTGTTGTTGTTGGAATCACGGGCAAAGGCGGCGTACAACGTGATTTCTTCGCCCCCTACATCAACCTTTCGCCAAAGCAGCCTGCGGTTCACGATATCAATGCCGACCGTACATCCTTCACCCGTTTCACAAACCAGCACGCCATGTGCAAACGAAGGGCTTAATCCCATCCGACGACGAATATGATCCATCGGGCGGCGGTCCGTTGTGAAGTCACGGGCGATGGGATACTCACTGCGATGCAGCGACTGCGTCCAGAGTGTTTCCCCCGTTTGTGCATCTAATACGAGCAGACGAAACTCCCGCCCTTCTTCCGCCAGGCAATAGAGTTTCCCATCCAGCGGCAATGGAGGCCCGAGAAAATAATGGCCGGAATAGCTCATCGGCTTTTGCAGCCGCGGGCCCCCTGCCTCCCAGACAAATTTTCCGGAGTCGGCTTCAAAGGCCATCAGACGGTTATAGGAATTGGGCACTAGTATATTGTCGCGATCCAGCCGACTGAAGTGATAAAAGCCGGCAATGAATCCGACGTTTTCCACGCTATAGATCAGCTTCCCGTCCGAACTCAAATGACCGGCGGTATAATCCTGCCAGGCACGTTGAGCCAGATATTTTTCTAAAGGAGTCTGAGGCATCCCTAATGACTCTTCATCCATATTCTGGGGATCGTTCAATAACTCCTGATACAGTGCATCCGACATTGTGGTTTGCCAGGTCAGTTTTCCTGTCGCTAAGGAAACCGCTTTCAAATTGCGGTGTGTTCGAAATATAACCTGATCCTGAACAATCAACGGGCTGGCAGCCGGCAAGACTCCTTCAATGTGCTTGCGACGATAATCGCCTAACTTCTGCAACATCACATCAAGCTGTGGAACCTCTTTCTGATCGCTCAAAACAGGATCTTTGATCGTCGAGTATTGCCAGACCGGTTTTGCAGACGGCACTGCAAACAGCGCCGATGCCAGACGCGAAGGACTGCCACGATACATGGTCCAGTTCTTTTGCTCCTGCGCAGCTCTCAAGTCTGGAATGCCTAAGAAACCGGCTAACCAGTCCACCGGATTATCATTGGCAAAATTCAGCGTCACTTTCGTTCCATTCGGAAACTCAAGCGTTTTTCCGGAAGTTAATCGGACCAGCTTCTTCAATGCCTGACGACATTTCCCCTGGTTTCCGAGGTAATACCAGGCAACCGCCAGTTTGAATGTCAGCAGGGGTTCTTTGGATTTCCCCAGATCATGCTGATCGCTGAGCATCTCCCATTGCCGCGTCGCTGCCCTGAAATCTCCCCGCTCAAAGTAATACGCGCCCAGAGTATAAGCGGCCTCAGCCCCCGCTTTGGTAAAGAAATAACGGCGAACTACTTCCTGTAACAGAGTGATATCATCCTGCGCCACAGCCCGATTCAAAAGCTGTTCGGCGGCTGGACCATATTGCAGTGAGTAAAAACGTTTCCCGCCTTCCGGCAGATCCGCGAGAACCTGCTGAACCATTTGTTTCAGGCTGAAAAATTCCAATCCTCGCTCAGGAGAGACATAGTCCTCCGGCGCTTCCAGAATCGCCTGCAACTCAGGAATGGCAAGCGAGTACTTTTTCTCCTGAATCAGCTGTAACGCATCCCGATAATTTTTGGAATGCAGACGACTGGTAGGAAACAACGCATGCCGATCGGCTTCCAGCATCTCACTCCGCAAAGACCCTCTATTGCGCAAATCCTGTGCTTTGGCGGAAGTAGACGAAACGGTAAGTAAAATCAGCACGATCGCCACCAAGCAGACGCAACAGGTACGCTGTCCGGTCAATCTGTCTGACTGAGTATTCAAAAACATAGGCAAATGAAGAAATTCCACTTCCTGCAAAAAATAGTTTCATTGAAAACAGAGTTCGAGCGTGCATCGAAATCCATTTTCCGGTTGGAACGCGTCAGGATCAGGATCCTTGAACAATCAATCTGGTATCTGCAATGACTTCCTGGATGCCGGCATCGTTTAGCTGTCCTTTCTGGTAAGCCCGGTTTGCTTTCACTTCGCCTTCCCAGATCATGACATTCACTGCTGCCTCGTTTGCAACATTATAACCTGCCGGGCCGACAGCGCCTTCAAACACTGTTAAAGGCACATGCTTGATTTTTGTCTCTTGCGCCACCTGTTCCAGCTCCGGCTTCGCAGACGCAGGATCATCGGTTAACACGACGACAAACGCCGCCAGTTTCTCATCCTGATGCGAAGCCACTTCCTGATCGATTTTCTGAATCAGCGATTTGGTCTTCTGACCCAGATCACGAACAAAAATCCCGACCACAGGCCGCTCACCATACAGGCAGCGATAACAGAGGTGTTTCCCCTGATTCGGGCCAGTCACATCTTCAACATCAAACGGTAACGGAATGGCACCGATCTCCATGCCCGATTCAATGGACACTTCTTCGGTCTGACTCAAGTCCGGCTGACCTTCGCCAGCTTCATTGCCGGGAGCCGCAGCCGCTTCACCCGACTGACGCGCCGACGCTTCCGCCACCGAATTCGCAGCTTGCTCCGTATTACCACAGCCTGCCAGCATCATCGCCGCCCCTAAAGGACAAACAACGAACCCTGACCAGACTTTGCTCATACGAATACGACACATCATACTGCTCCGACTTGATTTACTTTAAATAAAAGCTCACCTGCATCATCAATTGTATGCCGTCAGTACGTTGACTGTCGAGTACGATTCATGATTTTTGCAGGTGAGTTCCATGCCTGTCCAGTATCTGAAAGCCGCTATTTCAAGCTGTTTACAAGCTTCAAAATGGCTTTGCTGTCATCGGCTGCTTTGACTTTCGTGTTTTTCATGACGACTTTCCCGTTTTTGTCAATCACAAAGGTCCAGCGTGCGGCTGTCACACCACGGGTCAAAGTTTCTTCTTTCCCATCAATGGTCCGCTTGATGGATCCCCCTTTTCTCAAAGGCACACCAAATTTCTTCGCCACGCCGCCATCTTCATCTGCCAGCAGAGTGAAATTCAGGTCGTACTCTTTCTTGAACAACTGGTGACTTCGGGGAGAATCACCACTCACGCCAATCACTTCTACATTCTTTCCCTGCAGCTTTTTCATATCATCCCGAAATCCGCAAGCCTGCTTGGTACAGCCCCCGGTCATATCTGCGGGATAAAAATAGACGACCAGAATTTTTTTGCCGACATAATCGGTTGATTTCCAGCCTTTTCCCTGGTCGTCCTTAGCAGTAAATGCAGGTGCACGATCACCGACATCGACTTTTCCCGGAGGACCTGAAACCTGTCCCGAAACACTGGCAGACAAACCACACAGACAAACCAGACTCAACATGGAAATCGAGAGTTTACGATACAAAACCTTCATGTCTTTCACCTTGTTTTTAAAGTTACAGTTAGATCTATCAACAAAAACACTTTGAAAACTACTTCGTTAACAACGCAGAGATTTTTTTCTCTGCGTCCCCTGCCGACGGCACCTGTCCATATTGCCCGAATGCCGTCACCTTTTGAGGCTGAGCGACCAGTAATCGTGGGCCGGCAATGATTAAATTACCCCCCATTTCTCCATGCAGGGCCCGCAACGCGATGCGTTGTTTTAACGATCCCCGCTCAGTATTGACGACCAGAATTTCTTCCCGCAAAGGCCAGTAAACAAATTCTCCCACCAGAACCCCGCGCCCAAAACCAAAACCTTCAGGGTCTTGAGAGCCAACCTTCCATCTGACAGCACCGGTTGTCCGATCAATACCGAACAACTGGTTGCCGCTGACGATTAGCGTGGAGTGATTCACCCCCAGCAAGTTCCGCACCTGCTGTGGCAATGCGCGTCGCCAGAGCAATAATCCCGTGTCAGCATCAAAGGCCATCAGTTCACTCGAATCCTGGGGGGCAGCAAACAGAATTCCCCGATCATACAAACAAGGCACTATTCCTGTTTCCATATGATTACTAAGTGCGTGCTTGGAAACGCGATCTTCCCCGGGATAGGTCACCAGCCAGTTGATCTTTCCGTCACGCGAACTCAACGAAGCAATGGCCCCCATATCGGTCGAGAGAAACAGTTGCCCCTCTGCCAGCGTCAGTAACAGATGCGTAATGTAGTTTGTACCCTCTTCAATATTCCGTAACGCCAGACAGACTTTCTGATTCCAGATCAATTCTCCGGTCGCGGTCGAGAAGCACGCGACATTGGTCTGTACTTCAGGAAATCCACGATGCAGAACCACAAACAGCCTGTCGCCGGAAATCACCGGGGCTCCTTCGAACGACCAGACAAAATTCTGTTCACGCAACTGCGCTGAAGAAATTTTCCAAAGTAGTTTTCCCTGCCCCTGATCGAGATCCAGACAAACCAGATCTGAAAACAATCCCAGACGCTCGTCTTTGGCAACCGATGTCACCGGAGACCCCATGCGGGCATAAAGCCGACCATCGGCAATCGTCATTGTAAACCGTGGCACTCCCACCACGGGGCGAAACGGAAGTCGGGGTGTCCCTCCTGGAACACTCGGGTAAATAATCGGGCTGGCCTGTTCTCCCTCGGACCATGCAGGCAGACCAGTCTTCCAGTTCAATGCATAAATCCGTTCGTCGTCGTTAAAATAGACATGCTCTCCATCCACGACGGGATAGAACCCGGGAGAAACCCGGCGTTCGAAGGCCGGTTTACGGGGAAACTCCTGAGTCCAACCAAGTGGAACCTGAAAAGACCACGCAATCGCACCCACGTCCAGTTTTTTTGCGCCCCTGAAATTCCGTGTTTGATGACCGGCAAACGTCTGCATTTCCAACCGCGTCGCAGGTAACGATACCAAAGCACGATCTTCCAGAATCGTAGACAGAATCGTAACCAGATTTCCTTCCCGGCCCGCCAGCATACCGATCGCTTCCGGGTAGTTCTTGCGGAACACGTCTCGTTCCAAGGCGGCCCGTTCGAAATTTCCTTCGAAAAAACTGACCAGAACCAGCCGCGCCAGGATAGACGGTACCGGCAAATCGGTATCGGGATAGAGAAATACTCCCGGATCATACTGACTCTGCTGCGTCATAGCGGCGGGGGGAATCAGTTTCCGCCAGTAAGCACGGGCTTGAGATAACTCACCCTGTTCCCAGGCAATCTCACCCAGCCGATATAAGGCGTCATCCCCATAACTGCTCATCAATGCCTGTTCAACAATATTTAACAGCGGCTGAACGGTCGATTCTGTAACCGCCTGATCCCACCAGCGTTTGGCACGGGGATCTGTTTTCTCACGATAAACGCGGATTGCTTCACGCGGAAAGCCAGCCAGCAGATTCTGGCAGTATTCAGACACTCGCAGATAGCGGCCCGGCGATTCCGGATACAGTGAGTCGCCGTATTCATTGGAAATCTGCACTAAGATGTTGACCGCATCTTCCCACTGTTGCTCTGCCAGATAATCACGTACGGAACCCATTTTTTTGAGTACCGTGTTGTTCACATCTAACGAAACTGCTTCGCGAAATTTGGGCGGCGTCCCCTGCTGTTCCGGCTGCGCCAGACAGAACTCTGTCGAGAAACAAGTCGCTCCCAACACAAGCAGTGCGATGAAACCACGAAGCATTTGCATGGTTATGACGACCTCACCATCTTCGACAACAGTGACCAGGCATTAAAAAGGACACGCCCCATTGGACGTGTCCCGTATCGTAAATCTCTCAGATCATAGAGATTGATTATTTAAATTTGGAAGGACTGACTTTGATCTCACCCACATCAACAGTTTCCCCCGCTTTCACATCCACATCCAATGAGCGAACGATGTACCCCCCCTTTTCATGCCAGACACGGAATTCGTTTTCTCCTTCTGGCAGATTTTTAATCGTAAACTTTCCATCTTTATCAGAAACGACAGCATAGGGGTGATCAACAACAAACCAGTAGGCTGTCATAAAGGGGTGAATGTCACAGGTCACCTTGAAAGGCAGTCTTTCACCGATCGGATTGGAAACTTCTTTTCCTACGCGATCATTGGGGGCCAGAATGAAATTTACTGCTTCATTACGGAAGGGAAAGGTATGTGTGTTATGAGCCACGGGATCATTTGACTTCACGAGTACATTTTGATCCGTGCGAACGACCATCGCATGTGGAAAGAAAGTACAACCTTTCTGATCAAAGACCACGGTCTTTTCTTTCGATTCTTTCAGATCAGGATGAATTTCTTTGACTTTACGCAAGTATAAGAAAGCATTTTGAACCCCCTTATTATCAGCATTAATCACGAGATCATTAAACAGGTGATCTGTAGCAGCGCAAACAGCCGTGTCTTTGACGGTCGGATCGCCTTTTTTACGCTCAACGGCAGGCTTTGGTACATCGCCATCATAAACAATCCGCCCCGTAATCGATCCCCAACCCTCTGCAGAAACTGTGGCCGGGCTGAGAAGACTCATACCGGAAACCAGAACAGCTGCGATCAAAATCTGGCTCATATTGATTTTTTGCATGATTAAAACACCTCTTATATTTGAAGTTCGTTTGAAAAGACCATCATGGGGGAAGGAGACGAATTCTGCTTCAATGCAGAAGATCCGTGTTTTGGGCAGGTTATAAAGTCAGGTGAGATTATCAATCTCCAAGCGAAAACGTCACTATGTGAACTCTCGCCTGACCTCAGGATGACAGAACAAAGACCCAAAATCAAGTATTTCCGAATCAGGATTACCTCAATTTTCCAGATCAAAGCACCTCACAAGTCCGATATGTATTTGTTTTTATGTGACAAAAACGAAGTTTGCAGTGCAATCACACCAGAACAAAGGCTCAGTCAGAAGACACTTCCTGAACGAGATTTTGTAGAATCCCTTCGAAAGCCTCGCGTCCCTCTGTGATCTCGGCACCAATTTCCACAGCCCAGACCGGTAACTCAGACAGTTTTTGTTCACTAATTTTAACCAGATCTTTGCTCGTCGTAAGAATTAAATCAGCAGAGGCATTGGCAGCCTCAACTCCAATCCCCTCCAGATCGCTACTCGAATAGTGATGATGGTCCGGGAAAATTTGCATGCCAGCCACAACGAAACCGGCATTCTCCAACGTCTGCCGAAAGCCCTCTGGGTTACCGATCGCACAAAACCCCCATACCGTTTTCCCGGCAACAGATGCCAGTGACTCAGTATCACCAGCAACATTCACGAGTTCCTGAGGTCGAAATACAGCACAAGCGATCCGATCAGGAGAGAGCATTTCGGCAACTTCCACTTTCAGACGTTCCAGAGTCGCCGGCGAACATTGATCGGCGCGTGTCAGGATCACAAAGTCTGCCCGCTGTAACGCCGACTTTGGTTCGCGCATCAAACCACGAGGTAAGAGCCAGCCATGCCCCCAAGGGCACACGGCATCAATCAGTACAATATCCAGATCACGCGCCAGCTTGCGATGCTGAAATCCATCGTCCAGAAGCAAAAGCTGTGCGTCCTCCTTTACTGCCTGCTTTGAAGAAGCACAGCGATTCGGATTTTGATAATGCGGAATGCCAGGACACAGCCGATCCAGCAATAATTTTTCGTCATTCACTTCGCCCGGTAAAGCACGATACCCGCGGCTCAACAGCGTGACTTGAATCTGCTGTTGTTGAAACCAACGAGCGAGATATGCCACGAACGGGGTTTTGCCCGTGCCTCCTGTTGTCAGATTGCCCAGGCTGATGACCGGGACAAGAGGCCGCTCAATCGCGCGCAGCCGCCAGTCGAACATCCGATTTCGAAACGAAACCACAGCGCGGTAAAACAGACTGCAAACCCACAGACAGGGTTTGAGCGTTTGAGCGCGCCAGTCCTGTCTCTGGCCTGAGATGATTCTCAGATATTCCACTTCGTTCACAAATCAGCCTGCTTCAACACTCGACGGAATAAAGGGAGTCGGCCGTGTCGTCACAAAAAACACGCCTTGTTCTGAACATGATAGCTGAGTCGAATCATTCTGGCTAACCTGCAGCCAGTCTTGATGACTCAAAATACTACCGCGCTCAAAACAGGGCGTGGGTGCAACAGGACAAATCAAATTGAACAAGAGCTTATTTCAGGAAGGTCTTCGCTCTAGATCGGCGCTAGACTCTCCTGGCTCCCCGCACAACATTTCAATGTGCGATCAGTGTTTCGGGTAAGGTTTGTAACTGAGTTCAACGATTCGCCCCATGATTAAACGGACCCGTCTGGTTTGGGGAACTCTTCCCGTTTCAGGAAAGATCGCATACACCTGATAAACGTGTTGAATACCGGGAATCAAAGGACGCTTCGTTACAAATTCCCAGATATCTTCGTTTGCAGGATCACGATAGCCAACCATTTCATCCCGTTGGGGATTCAAGGCAACCACGCGAATATCTGTCGCACCAGGTGCATAGATATCCAACCCCGCATCACGGGGGTGGCCTTCAGGACCATCGGCCGGCATCATGCGGGTGGGACGCATATACGCCGTCCCCCTTGTTCCCGGATAATGCAGGATCGTCGGCCTTCTTGGCGGCGCCATTGGCATAGGCTGCATGGCTAACGGCGGCGATGCACCCTCACCGGCTGGCATCCCATTAAAACCAGCAACACCACCTCCCGACTGGCACGACTGGCAACCAACGCGCGGACTGTTTCCCAAACCATAGACGGCTCCTTGATAATAATGATCTGCAATTGAACCTGAACCACAGCCACAGGAACTTTCCCCGCAACCGGTTCGACATTTATGTTTATGTCCCAACTTCCAGGGGCTGCAACATTTGCCCGAATGAAACAGAGACAAGCCACCTCGACCGCAATGACCTTTACCACATTTGTGGTGACCAGCTTCGACCTGGTTCGGCGATGCCAACCAGACCAGCCCCAGAACCAACAGTCCGGTCAGACCTGCCTTGGCAGTTTTTATGTTCATCATTTTAACCTAATACTCCCTGTTTAAATGAGACCGAACTGAAGTTCTCTCGAGTCACTGATCACACAGTGACGTTTCTCATCTTCATCTACTCTTAAAACAAAACGCATTTATTTTTGCATGAAACGAACCAGTTCATTCACACCTGGAGAATCAAACCAGTCTGATAGCAGAAGACATCCCGTCTCCCTTATCAAGTTGTCAGACGAACGCAATGTTGGCCTGCCACTCATTGTGTATTTGTCAGAGTGACTTCAAATGCAGCACACTCTACTTTCAAACGTATCACTCCCCGTTGAGCGTGCGGACGGGAAATCAGAGAAAGCCGGTTTTTGAAGAATTGAGCTGAACTGCTGTGAGAGTCCTTACGAACTGGCAAAAAAAACACATCAACCAGTTTAGGAACACCTGTTAAAATACAGCATCTTGTGTTGTTCAAGTGAAACGATTACGTCTAGATTCACCAGTTTTACTGGAAAAGAGGAATGCAACCAGTGTTCACTCAAATCGTGTTACAGAAGCTAGTTGTGACATCACAAACATCCGCATCAAAGGGCTTAAATCGAGTCAGATTAATCCGCTTGCGCCGGCAAGGACTAGCAGATCCGTCCAGAAAGAGACAACATTGACAATTCAGCGTATGCGAACTAAATTGCCACCACCAAAGTGTCGATGCCGACTGATGTATTTGTCACACATACGCCATTTGCTTATGTTCTGAATATCAAAATTGATCTCGGATGCATAAACGCACTATAATGCTGGCGATCTGATTTAGGCCTGATGAACTGTTCCCAATTCTGAGATATCAGACAACGGCAAGAGTTTATGTAAGCCCGATTTTACAAGTAGTGTGAAACGTCTCTAGTGAATGGATTCTGCACAAAAAATGATGAAAAAGTTGTGTGCTGAAAGTCGGTCCACTCGCCTGCCTTTTAACAATCTCAGTAGCTCAACTTTATTCATACATCGAAGTTAATACTTTTGCAGAAGTGAGATTCTATAATGTTAAAAAAGAGTAGTTTCCGATTTGGTATTCTGAGCCTGTTTTTGTTTGTGTTGAGCGCCACTCCTTCTTTCGCCCAGGAATGGGCCCAGAAGATGTTCGACAAAGACAAAATTGACTTTGGTGTCATTGCCCGTGGTTCTGACGCACAATACCGTCTGAAAATTAAAAATATCTATCCTAATCAGGTTCATATTTCGAACGTCCGCACCACCTGTGGCTGCTCGGCAGCAGAACCATCCAAAAGCATTCTGGAACCTGGCGAAGAGGGCTATATCCAGGTCAAAATGGATACCGCCCGCTTCCAGCGACGTAAAGATTCGAACGTCATCGTAACCATTGATGCACCACAGTATGCCGAAATCCGGATTCCGATTACCGCGTATATCCGAACCGACGTTGTCTTCACCCCCGGAGCTGCTAACTTCGGTTCTGTCGAAGTCGGCAAAGGCGCTGAAACCACTGTCGCACTGGCTTATGCGGGCCGTGACGACTGGGCCATCACCGGCATCGAAACCAAAGACCCCTCTTTGACTGTGAAAGCCGTCGAAACCGGTCGTGGCGGCGGACGCGTGAATTATAATATCGTACTGAATCTGTCACCCAAAACGCCCCTGGGTCCCATTCGTGAGCAGATCATGCTGAAAACAAACGACGTCAATTTCACAACCGTCCCACTGCTGGTTGAAGCAAGGGTCGAGTCGGATATTACGATTACCCCCGAAGTCGTTTCACTGGGAATGATGATTCCCGGACAGGAAAAAACGGTCAACGTAGTGTTGCGTGGTAAAAAGCCATTCGAAATCAACAAGATCGAATGTGAGTCAGATGATGAAGCATTCAAAATCCGGATGCCTAAAACAACTCAACCAATCCATGTTTTACCGCTGACGATCATGCCTCCCAACAAACCCGGCGATTACTCTGAAGAGTTCACTGTAACCATTGCCGGACGTGGTGAGCCTATCACTTTCAAAGCCTTCGGTAAAATTTCTGATACCAAAACGAACTAGTTTTACAACTGGTTCTTCATTGCGAGAAAAAAAGGGCACTTTTCGGAGTGCCCTTTTTTATTTGCGAATCAGTTTGATTCCTGTTCTGTCTGTTTCAACCGATCCAGCACGATCTCCAGCATCAGCGGATGCAAGCCCAGATGCGCACACAGCCGAAATCGCGTTTCGGGATACGTGGTACAGAATTCACTTCGATACTCGTCCAGATCATTTTGCACATGTACTCCCGCCGACAGAAAATATGGCAGCATCAAAACTTCGTCGGCTCCCGCAGCAACACAACGTGCGGCTCCCTCCGGAATCGTCGGCTCTGCCAGCTCCAGATAAGCAATCTCGATAATCGGAAACAGATTTCGCTCCCGCAGCATTTCTGCCAGCGTGACGAGATCCTGATTTGCGGCATCGCGCCGACTGCCATGAGCAATCAGCAGAACCGCCTTCGTTCTTGCATCGGACATAAATTCAACCATAATAGAAAATACCAGCATTTACTTACGCAATCACCGATGCGATTATAGACGCCCGGCTGCATTCGGACACTGTACAATCTGCAACCAGTTATTCTCGGAATAACGCCACACTTCAGCAACCGTTTATTCACTTCAAAATCGAGTAGCTACCTTGAACAAGCAAGAACACGAATCTGCCCCAGACAGACTGGGCGAGTATCTGATCGGAAAAAAAATTGGCGCCGGCGGTATGGGATCCGTCTATCTCGCCACCAACGTTCACACCGATCAACTGGTTGCCATCAAAATTCTCCCCAGTGCACTCGCACGGGAACCTGGCTTCGTCGAACGGTTCCACCGTGAAATCGAAGCCCTGAAAAAAATGCACAATCCTTATGTGATTGAATTCTATGACAGCGGCGTTGAAAACGACATCTACTATTACGTCATGGAATACGTCGACGGGGAAACGCTCACCAAACGACTCCGTCGTGAGAAGCGCATCGACTGGAAAACCGTTGTCGAAATATCGATCCAGATCTGCTCGGCTCTAAAAGCAGCACACGACGCCGGCATCATTCATCGCGACTTGAAACCGTCTAACCTGATGCTCAAAGAGGACGGCACTGTTAAGCTGGCCGACTTTGGAGTTGCCCAGCTATTCGCCACCGAAAAGTTGACGGTCACCGGCGGAATCATCGGCACCGCCGAATATATGTCGCCCGAACAGGCGGAAGGAAAACGCGTCAGCCGACAGAGCGACCTGTATTCTCTGGGCGCTGTGATGTACGTTATGCTTACCGGCAAGCCTCCCTTCAGCGGGAAAACCATGCTGGCGATCATCCAGAAACAAAAATACGGACAGTTCGATAAGCCCAGCCGTTACGTCGATGATCTCCCCATCTGGCTGGAAGAAATCGTCTGCCAGTTACTGGAAAAAGATCCTCAAAAACGCTTTCCCGATGCCTATGTGCTCTCCCGCCGCCTGCAGGAAGTCTTAAACAAATACGAGATGTCAACTTCGGAGGATACCTACGCCCTCTCAGGAACAAGCGATGTTTCAGTGACTCCCACCGTTGTGCAATCCGCGTCCGACCAGGAAGCCGGCTCCGGGACCCTGATGCAGGGCTTAATGCGGGCACAACTCGAAGCAGACAGTACAGGCTCCAGACTGAGTCGGCTCTTTGATAATACGTTTTTCCTGTTGGGAATACTCTTGCTCCTCGTGCTGGGAGGATACTACTGGTTCCAGGAACGAGAGTTAACACAGGAGGAGATGTACAATGAAGCGGAACTGATTCTTAATCAGCCTGAAAATCCCGAATGGTATACCGCCCGTGATAAATATCTAATCCCTTTGCTGGAATCTGATCCCAATAAATGGGAGTCGCAGGTACGTCCGAAATTAAAGCAAATTCAGGTCTACGTTACTCGCACCGAAGCCGGCATGAGCGGCAAGCGCAAATTGCGGTCTGTTACGCAAACGGAACCACAGCGATTCATTATGCTGGCGCAACATTATCGAGATGCGGGAAATCTTGTGCAAGCTGAAATAGTCCTCTCTGCTTTAGTGGATGCATTGCATGCTGACAAAGAGCAAAAAGAGATGCGAGCTGTTGCCGAACAAATGCTGAAAGAGTTAAGAGACAATGCAAATAGAACCGCAAAGCGTTATGTCATGCTGACGCAGTCCATGGCAAATGCAGACGCTTTATTCCAAAAAAAGAAATATCAAGAAGCAGAAGCTGTCTGGAAAGCGCTCATCGTCTTATATGGCCAGGACCCGAACGAAGTGGCTCAAAAAGAGATCAACAAAGCAAAACAAAACCTTGCCAAACTGCCTGAACTGATTCAGGCAGAGGAATCTACTACCGAAACTCAGAAAGCTGAACCAGAGAATGAATGATTCGATCAATCTGAAAAAATATATTCGTGAAATCCCTGACTTCCCTAAACCGGGAATTCTCTTCCGCGACATCACCCCCTTGCTTGCTGAACCAACCGTCTTTCAAGAAGTCATCAACCGCCTGACAGCCTATTACCAAGACAAAAAAATCACGGCAGTCCTGGCAGCCGAGGCTCGCGGCTTCATCTTTGCAGCGCCACTCGCGCTTGCTCTCCGAGCACGCTTTATCCCGATTCGAAAACCGGGAAAACTTCCGTTCGAAACCAAGGCATTTCACTACGAACTGGAATACGGCACCGATTCTCTGGAAATGCACACCGACTCGATTCATTCCGATGATCGCGTACTCATTGTCGATGACCTGCTCGCTACCGGAGGCACTATTTCCGCCTGTATCGAACTGGCAAACCATTCCCAGGCCGAAGTCGTCAGTTGTGCGTTTCTGATTGAGCTCTCATTCCTGAAAGGGCGTGAGAAAATGAACGGTTGCGACGTCTTTTCACTGATCCAATACGACACAGAATAAAACGCGGCCTCAAGGAACCCAGATTGCAGCCGGGCTTTCCTCATTCGTGGAAGATCCCACGCGTCGCGCTTTCATCCGCACATAAGGCGCGACGTAGCGTCCCCGATGTCGAAAATGTCCGACTGGGGCACTGGGGTCCGCACGCATCGGCTCGCGTAAATCTTCAATTACAAATCCCTGACGACACAAACCGCCCACCAGTTGATCCCAGCGATGCAGGTATTCCGTCGCTCCCTCTTCCCGATATGAACGATCATCGGCCTTTGGTAAAGCACCCTGCTGATAATATTCCAGTCCAAGTACATACTGATTCTGCTGATCGCGGCTGGTAATCTGCAAACTGGTCGGCGTCTTATGCTGGCTGATATACAGGCCCCCCGGCCTGAGGACCCGCGCCACTTCACGATAAACGGCCTCCACATCCGGCACGTAACAGGTACTCACCGGCTGATGCACAATATCAAACTGTGCATCGTGCAACTCGGAGAGATCATCCATTGAAGTTTCTACAATCCGCACCTGCAAGCTGCGTCGGCGAGCTTCCTGTTCATCCAGCTGCAGCATCTTGTTGCTCAAATCAACAACGGTGACCTGTGCTCCGGCAGACGCATACAGAATCGACTGCCAGCCGCCCCCCGATGCCAGACACAGCACCTGCTTCCCTTCGACAGATGAGGGTAACCAGCCGCGGGAATCCAATGTTTGCAAGGGAGCTCGGCACTCTTCATCGGTCGCGACCTTGGTAAACTGGCTGCGAACCTCTGCCAACCGATTCCAGGCACTACGGTTGATGGGCAGGTGGGACATGGCGAAATCTCGATTTCCGACCGTTCGTTAAGATTCCTGAGTTTGATTCTGTGTGTCCAGCAACGCTCCCGCAAAGGTCACCAGGTCACCCTTGCCACGTGCAACGCGCTGCAATACATCCAGATGATCGGTCTTGCGGCACAAGTCCGTGAACGAAAAGGTATTTGGATCTTCAAACTGACTCAAATAGGTTTCCGCCAGCTCGATGGCCCGCTCGTTCTGATCCACGCGCGTTAATAAATCGATCAATACATAAGCAATCATCTGCTTGTCTTCGTCATCCGGTTCCTGCTCGAGCTTCTTTTCGAAATAAGCGATTCCCAGATTCCGATCGCTCTCCTCTCCCGTCAGCGCTTTAAAGAAATGCTGGTGGGCCGGATAAAAATCTTCGAACGGCGCTTCTCCTGGATACTGAAACTGCTCATCCAACTGAGAACCGTATTCACATAGCTCGATGACTTTGGCAAGACTCGGGTCGTCATCGTTCAACAGTCGGGCAAACCGCACGACGGAATTCAAATGCGAAACGTCAATATGATAGGCGCCCCCTTCGAACATCCAGTCTCGGCCTGCCATCAGCTCCCGCAGATTCTCAGTCGGCGGTGCCATCGGAACTTTCTGCTGAACCTGATACTGCAGTGACTGCACCAGATCACTGTAAAGCTGGTCGACCAGTAACCGCGCGACCTTCTGACGGCTTTCCGGCTTGAGCTGGGCATTCATCTGATCAAACACGGTAATCGTGTTACAAATGCCATTCACCTGCAGCATTATCTCAAACCCTTTTTCCGGGTTCGCACCTTCATACACACAAACCTGAATCAGCTCTTCCACTTTATCTTCTGGAATCGTCCGCGGATTGATCTTATTCAATGCCTCGGCCACAAGATCCGGTTCTTGAATCGTCTGGAAGTAGAGCCAGGCATCGGAATAGAGCTTTTGCTCAAGAAACAGGCTACCCACTTTGCGAGCCGCATCGATGTATGCCTGCTCGAATTCTTTTTTCTGTTCTTCGGGAACCGGATCAAACGAGGTCGGCTGCAGTAACTCAACACCCAGTTCCTGTTTCTTTTTCATCAGCAATGCATCAAACAGACGATGGTAGTTTTTCTGCTCAGTCAATGTTTCAATCAACCGGTCCAGTACGGCTTCCGGCGATTGTTGCTGTAACTCTTCCAAGGCTGCAAATACATTTTCAGACATAATTCTTCTCTTATTTCTGATCGCTTCAGTTTGACTGGTCTCTGCCGACAAGTGGCTTGCTTCGGATTGCCCGATTCAATTCCATTGTAAGAATTCTCGAAGTCGCTGAGTACCCTGCCAATCCAGAAAGAGAAGATTCACTCTATTTCGTGAATTCTACAGTCTTATCAGACCTGGAATGAAACGTCGCCCCAAAATGGTCCGCACGCTCGTTGGCGTACTCGCCAGATATTGATCACCTGTCAATTCAGGATTCATGGACCACTACTCCACATACAGCAAAGGCATCAGATCGCCATCGGTATCAAACCGACCGATCACTGATTCATAATTCGTATGATGCCCTAAAACCGCTCGCGCCTGTGCTCCTTTTTTCAGGCTGCGATAAACCAATAACTGATGTTTACCAATTCGCAAGCGATGACCGGAAGCTTCATCGCGGGCTGAGATATTTCCCCCCTCACTCACGGTCAGGCTCGCCCAGTCGGCCGGTTTGCGTTTTAATCCCGGCTCCCAGTCAATAATCAGTGGTGCGTACAGACCATTCGCTTCGGAAACCTGCTGATGCAGAACCAGTTGACTCTGATCATTCAGCGTCAGGCTACCTGGTTGAAAGAAATCCCGTTCCTGTGGCAGACCAATCGGAAATACACGCGCTGATAGCCCTTTCGTTTTGAGCACCATCTCGTGGGTTTCGTCATCCAAGGCTCCCGCAATTCCCAGCGTCACCGGAATCACAGACCGATATTCCAGATTGGTAGTTTCGGTTCCTGTTACGATATCAGACAGAAATACAAAATGCTGATTGCGTGGCAGCAGAATCTGGCGTTCCAGCGTGTAGCCCGACTCCAGATCCATTTGCAGTTCCAGATAGTCTGCATCCTCATCAGAGTTCCAGCAGACCGAACTCCATTCGCCGTCCCCGGTGATTTCCTTTCCGTCCACGGTGAGAGAGAAGTCCCAACTCCCTCCAAGCAGGGATTTCCCCATCGCCGACAGACTCAACTCCGGTAACTCACCATTCCAGGAGACTGCCAAAAGATTCGCCGCATCCGACCAGTAATTTCGCATCAATGCCAGTGCAGACCAGTCCGACTGACTTGAAGCCTGGTCCTCTGCCTGAATCATGAAACTTTCCCGTTTTTTCTTATCAGCGGACAATGACTTCAGATAGAGCCGCTCGGCGTTTCTGCCTGGAATTTCTGCAAAATAAGCCGCTAATGTCAGCAGGTTCAGATGCGCTACGGAATGCGTTGGACACAAAGCAATTTTACCGGAAACGTCGCAGGCCGCTGCCAATTTCTCAACCGAAACTTGAAATCGCTCCAATGCCTCTTTGTCCAAGACCGGCTTTTTCCAAACCTGCCCGATAAAGAGAGAACGCGTCAATGTTGCCAGCCAGAAATCGATTCGCGGCAGATAATCCGCATGCGGAGTGCCATCGTTATCGGTGCGATCAAAAAAGCATTCACGCAGATTTTGCTGTCCCAGTTGCCGGAAGTGTTTCGCCCCTGAAATTTCCGAGAACAGAAAACTGAGACGCCAAGGCAACTCGCCGGAAACCAGAAGCACCTGATCTTCCGGTGTCTCTGAAAAATCGGTCTCTTCCAGATTAAAACAGAGCGAGGCAGCGGCAAACAAACATTGTCGCCACACGCTGATCAGTGTCTCTGGTGCTAAACGAGCGCCAACATTTTCCAATAGTTCGGTTAACAGTAATAACTCATACGGACGCAGAGGTTCGGAAGTCGTCACCTGACTCAACCAGCCTCGCAGCAGGCGGCTGACTTCATCCCAACTCAATTCAGGTGTCTTTTTTCGCTTTCCGCTATTTGATGTTTTTTTATTCTTACCAGGTAACTCTTGGACGGACTTAATCAGCTTGATCAAATCCGACGTACGACATGTTTCGTCTTCCGTCTCTTCCGACCACAGCGAAGCCCACATCATCTCCGCAGCATGTTTGACCTGCTTCTTCTGTTTCGCCGTTTCCTTCAGTCGCGCGGACAGGCCTTTCGTGAACCGAGCCAGATCTCCCGTCTGGGCGCCCTTCATCAAGTCCCCGCTCGGTTTCGATTTCCATTGAATCGCCTGCAGAAATTCTTCATCCGATAAGGAAACGATCTGTTGGGGAACTGACTGACCAAATTCGATTGACACTGTTTCTTCCATTTTTATGTATTCCCAACAACCCGAGAGATTTTTGCTCAGAACCCCCTTCCAGGATCGAGTTCTAGAACGACAATAGAAAATCCGGTCAGCAAGACCTGGCGAGACACCACCAATTTGCGCCAACTGGAGACTATAGGGTAACGGTATTTCTTGCGAAATCAATTGATCCAGCACCCATTCAGCATCACACGAGAAACATGTGACTGGGAATTTAACAAAAGATCACTGCCTGAAAGCTCCTCAGCACGGTCTGGCAACTGAACCAAAGCCAAATCGGCCCGTTTCCCCACCGTCACCGAGCCGATCTCCTCAGACAGTTCCAAAGCACGTGCTCCCGCTAATGTGCCGCATTCCAGAATTAGCCCCGTAGAAACGTCAGGAAAAGCAGCCCGCAAAAAGAGCAGTTCCTTCCAGAGACTCAAATCCGGATTCGAAGCCCGGCTGTCCGTTCCCAGCGCTACATTGATACCTTGTCCGATCAGGGTCCGCCACGGATGAGGCGGATGACCGAAATAGTGGTGTGTCCGCGGACAATAGACGACCGAAATCTGTGGGGCCTGCTTCAAAAACTCCAGTTCCTCGGCTCCAAAATAATTTCCATGCACGGCCAGCGCCGAAGTAAGCTCAGCCAGCGGCACCAGATAATCATACAACCGCATTCCCTGTTTCAGGATCTCTGGATCCCAAAGCCCCAGATCGGTCAATAAATCAACAAACGGTCCCTGCTTGCGTTCCAGCAGATCGAGTTCTGCCTCTGTCTCAGCCAGATGGACGGCGGCCGGCGCTCCCTGATCGCGGGCCTGTTGAATCAGTTTCAGATATAAATCGGGATGAACTGAGTAAGGCGCATGCGGGCTCAAGCCCCGTCGCAAACGATCATGCATCTCTCCGGCTGTCTGCTGTTCTAAATAATCAGCCGCCATTTGTTCCTGACCGGCAATTCGATCAGCCGAGAAACCGAGGCATTCCCGAAATACCACCGCACGCGGCGCCGGCGCGGTCTGCTCCAGTTGCTGCACACTTTCGGCACTCGTCGCGATTTCTCCCAGACAGGTTGTGCCCGCCGCTAAACTTTCTGCCATTCCCTGCTGAATGCTTTGTTCCACAGGAACAGTCAATTCAAAGCGCGACTTCATAATCGAGCGAATCCAGTCGGTAAACGGAGCCGTCGGTCCCAGCGGTTGTGCAAGATGACTGAATTCGAGATGCGTGTGCGCATTCACCAGACCGGGAATCAGTGCAGTATTACCCAGATCAATCGCCTCTGGATGACTGCCGGCATACACGGCTGCGATCCGAGAGTCCTCGACTTCCACCACGGCCTCTTCCAGCGGTGGTCCATCGACGGGAAATACCCAGCGTGCTTTTAAAATCTGACGTTTCAAAATACTGCTTTGATCAAAACGGAAGTAGAGTGCAAGAGAATAAACAACCGCGGCATTATACCAGACCGACGGTTATTTGGTATCTGTCAGGCGGCGGTCGAATGAGGAAGAACTCAGGGAATCTCCCAGCGTCAAATCCTCATCGGTTCCTGTTTTTGACTGCAGCACCGTCCAACGTAACAAGGCAACTCCCACGATGGCACAAATCAGCAATAAAGGCCACGAATACCGCAAACCTTCCGGTCCCATTGTGACAAAATGCTGCAAACCACTCTCGGGCACCCAGTTGGCAGGAATCCGTTCTCGCAGCACGGAAAGCGAGTTGTAGATGAAGTGAAAGATCACTCCCGGCAACAGGCTGCGACTATAAACGGCAATCATTCCCAGCGCCAGCCCCAGCAATGTGGCGTTAAACACCTGCTGAGGAATCATATGCATCGCACCGAAGGTCACACTCGACAGAATAATCGCCAGCCACGCCCGGCCCCGACGACCGAAGCCACTTAAGATAAAACCACGAAACGCCAGTTCTTCACACACAGCCGGCGCAAATGCAAATGCCAGCAGGATCAACCAGATCGGCTGATTTGGATCGGACATACTTTTCAGAACTGCCACGGTTCCTTCAGGCAGAGACGGGAAAAACCAGTCCAGACTCACTGCCAGCTCAAGTGACAGCGGATGCAACGCGAACGGCAGGATAAATCCGACGGCCAAAAATCCGATACTTGGAAAATAGAGTCGGAATGTTTTTCGCATACTGGTCGTCAGCATAATCCCCATCATTAATGCCGGGGTCGCGATAATCGCCAGTTGTTGTATCATTAATAACTGCATCATCCGTAACGGACGCTCGGCATCGCTGGCCATCCGAATTGCATCGCCCATGGTGTTCATCACACCAAACTGTAATAACATGATGATCACAAAACAGAAACCGGCTTCGGCAAAGCTGGGCAGCGCATCTTTGGTCCGCATCAGATGCTTGAGCCACAGGCCCACTTCAAACCGTTCCGCTTCTCGGAACAGCACATCTTCCCGCTGAAATTGATCTATGGCCCACCATAGTGCCAACAGGCTGTAACCCACACTCGTCACCAGAACGGGAATCGCATACACATACAGAATGCCCGCATTCACGGATGAAAGCAGCATCCCCTTCAATAACAGCGCCACACCCACCACGGGCATCAAACTGTAAAAGGCATTGATCTCCACAGCCGGTGAAAGACAGAACACGGTCAGCCCCAGTGTCACCATCAACAACGGCGTGAGATAATATTGTCCCTCTTTACTACTGCGGGCAAAAGTCGCCAGCGCCAGGCAGAGAGCACTGAATAAGGCCGACAGGGGAATCAACAGCAACACAATCCAGAACAACGCGGAAAAGGAGGGGAAGGAGAGATCGCCAATCTTGGAAAGCGCCCCGGCTCCTGCCACATTAACCATATGCCGCCCGGTAAATCCCATACTAGCCAGATTCAATAGCGCCGTCGAAACGCTGAAAATCAGAACCGTCAAAAATTTACCCAATACAATTTCGGTACGTTTCGCGGGAGAGATCAACAACGTCTCCATCGTGCCCCGCTCTTTTTCGCCGGCTCCCAGGTCGATTGCCGGATAAAAGGCGCCTGTTGCCGCCATAATGATCAACAGCGCCGGAAAGAGCTTACTCCAGAGGTTCGCCGCCAGTTGTTCATCCTGGGCCAAATCGATGGCATCCGGATTGATCGGAGTCGGCAACGATTCCGGAAGATTCGCCCGGCTCAATCGATCTCGCAGAATTGCTTTCTCCCAGGCCCGCATCACCTCTTCCACACGGCGGTAGGCAATCATTGATTTTTCGTCGGCACTGTTTTCCAGAATCAAAGGCCGCAATGAATCCGCCGGGTCAAAGTCAATCGGCTCATGCCGTGCCAGTTTTTCGCTGACCTGCTCAATCTCTTTGGACAGCCCCTTGGGAATCAGAATCAGAACCTGAATCTGGCTCTCCGCAAATAACTTGCTCAGCCGGGCATTTGTGTCTGTAATTTCCCGCGCTAACTGGTTTTCCTGCTGCAGATCTTCCTGATCTTCAATCTCATCCCACTGACTGAGCAGTTCCTGATGTTTCTTCAGAACCACTTCCAGTGCGCGGGCCTGCTTCAGCAGTTCCTCTCGATTTTTATCCTCTGCAGAATCCCCTTCGGCATTACTGTCGGTAATGACACGCAACTTATCTGCATCGGACGGCATCGTGAACCAGTTAGAAACAAATCGGTCTCCGTCCAGTAACTGCGGATGCTTCGGCAGATCGTTGGCGCCCAGCACGACCACATTGCGTGGCTGTTCGGAAAACAGCACCGTCATCTGTACCATACCAATTCCCATAGCCGGGTACAGCAGCAGCGGAAGAATGGCCACCATGAACAGCGTACGCCGATCGCGCATCTGATCACGCAACTCACGCAGTAAAATAAGTCTAATATTCTTCCACTGTATCATCTGATTTATGGGGCCTTCATCGCCAGCTGGTCTTCATGCTCTTGAATTAAATTGAAAAACAATTCTTCCATATCCGACTCGTGATACTGTTCTTCCAGTTCCGGGATACTGCCAATCGCCAGGATTTTTCCTTTATAGATGACGGCCACGCGGTCGCATAACTTCTCGACTTCCCGCATGATGTGAGTGGAAAAGATAATGCACTTGCCTTCCTCACGCAGCGCTTCAATGGTTTTTAAAACCGCACGCGCCACCAGAACATCCAGTCCGGACGTCGGTTCATCAAAAATCAGTACGGGTGGATCATGAATGATGGTCCGGGCAATCGACACTTTCTGTTTCATCCCGGTCGACATCTTCGAACCGAGCATGTCTCTGATGTCATTCATCTGCAGCGTCGTAAAGATACGATCCAGCCGCTCCTGCAGTTCGTTTTCTTCAATGTCATAGAGACGACCGAAATACTCTACCATCTCCCAGGCAGTCATTCGATCATAAATGCCGGTATTACAGGACATGAAACCGATATGGGTTCGCACATCCTGTGGCTGGGTCATTACGTCGTACCCGGCGACCGTCGCTACGCCCCCGGTTGGCTGCAAGACCGTGCTCAACATGCGGAGGCACGTCGTTTTGCCGGCACCGTTGGGTCCCAGCAATCCAAAGATTTCGCCGGCTTCGACATCAAAGCTCACGGAATCGAGCGCAACAATACTGCCACGACGCAAATCATCGAAACTCTTGCTAAGTTGCTCGACGTGAATCATATCCGTCCATCATCCCTAATGCCTGCGGTCGTCAGAGGATCAGTTTCACACTGTTACACTGAATTGAGAGGCTTACTTATATGTTATTATTACTAGCAAGCATAGCCTATCACGGCGAATCGGCTCTTTTCAGACGTCACTCTGGCTGATTTTCTCTCAGTTGAGTACCGGCAGAGGAACGCGACCTGATCCCTTGGCAGGACCATTAGAATCAGGATCATCGATATATTCATAAAAGACATTCCGCTGCCGCGGAATATATCCCGATTCGGAAATACAACGCCGAATTGTGTCAACCGTCAGATGATGCGTGGTTCCCGCCTGGGAAACGACGTTTTCCTCAATCATCAGGCTCCCCATGTCATTCGCACCAAAAAACAGCGCCATCTGGCCCGTTTTTTCACCCTGCGTCACCCAGGAAGACTGGATATTTTTGAAGTTATCCAGATACAGCCGGCTCACCGCCTGTGTTTTCAAATACTCAAACGCCCCCGCAGGAGGCACATAATCCATGTCCGTATGATCCGGCTGCAGTGTCCAGCAAATGAACGCAGAAAAACCGCCCGTCTCATCCTGAAGATCGCGCAAACGATCCAAATGCTCAATCCGTTCAGCCAGTGTTTCGATGTGACCAAACATCATCGTGGCACTCGAAATCCCGCCCAGCTCATGCCAGACACGATTGACCTCCAGCCACTCTTCAGTCAATGCTTTGCCGCGCGTGATCTCTTTACGAACACGATCCACGAGGATCTCACCCCCGCCCCCCGGCAGACTTCCCAGACCAGCTGCTTTGAGTCGTTGCAGAACTTCCCGTAACGGCAGCTTGTTGACTTTGGTGAAGTGATGCAGCTCTGGTGGGCTGAAGCCGTGCACGTTGACCGTCGGATAGCGTTCGCGCAGATCGCGGAGCAGGTCTTCATACCACTCCAGCTTCAGCGTCGGGTGCAGGCCTCCCTGCAGCAGAATCTGATCGCCGCCCAGTTCGATGGTCTCTTCAATCTTCTGATACAACTGCTCGGGCTTAAGCACATAAACATCGGGGTCTTTGGGGTTCCGATAGAAGGCACAAAAATCACAGACTGCGGTACATGAATTGGAATAGTTAATATTCCGGTCGATGTTATAGGTCCGATAAGGCTCCGGATGCAGACGTTTCGTGACTTCGTTGGCCGCTTTGCCTAAAGCCACCAGATCGTGAGACTCCATTAATTTGAGTCCCTCTTCTCGATTCAGACGCTCGCCGGCGACCGCTTTATCCAGCAGAGATGCAATTTCGGAAGACAAGAGGAACCCCCTCGGGAGCCAGTCCCGTTTTAATGGCTAATTCTTGAAACAGACGTAACCCGCAACATTCAGCAGGTCCCAGATAAAAACTCAGATTATTCTTCAGGTAACTCTCGGCGACTGCCACATCGATGCCCAGCTTGGGTGCTTCCCGCCGTGCGATCTCGTCCAGCAGCATCACACCCTTATCACGGGCGCGACATAAAGCCGTCTCTAATGTGCCCGTCTCCTGGTCCCGCCGTACAGCCCACATCGCAAAGACAAAAGGCAGGCCCGTCCAGCGCAACCATTCTTCACCCAGATCCCAGGTCGCGACAAACTCGGTTTCCGGAGTATGAATTGCACGATCACCGATCAATAAAATCGCATCGGCTTGCGTCCCTTCGATTGTCTGCTCAATCGGCAGTGGCTCCACTTCCGGAAACACACCATACTGCTCGGCCAGCATGATCCGCACCAGCGTCGCACTCGTCCGCGATCCCATATCAAGCGCCAGCCGTTTGATATGCCCCAGGGGAACCCGGCTATACATCTTCACACTCAATACAGGACCCTGCGTGGCCACACAGGCATTCGAAATCACTTCATAATCCGGATTCCGAATCACCTCTATGGAAGGAACCAAGCCGACATCAATCCGCCCTGTTGCCAGATCATCGGCCAGCAGGCTGGGATAATCCAACATCAGTTCAGCATTCTCAGCCAGATCTTCTAGATCTTCAATTAAAGGCTTCGAGTTAAGATAGGAGACCGCCCCCACCCGGATGGGAGGCGGAATCAAGTCAGACATTATCGTTTGGCTTTCATTTCCAGTTGCAGTATCCGACTTATTATAGCCAGCAATCTTCATCTCGCAATCAGCTTATATTATGGTGAACCAGCGTCTGAACACACTCTGATGCACATTCTGACGGTTGGTGTTACAATTCATTAATTAATATGACCCACACTATGATATTCTAGCAGTTTGTGCCCCCGCTATCAGGGACTATCTACCCGAAAATTCAAGGACGGACCAAATTTGGGGGTATAATTCAGACTGAAAAACCATCTACAGGCTTCAGAAAGCAGAATCAGTATGTCAGACAGCAAAAACAGGAACGTCGGCTTCATCGGCGCTGGTCGGATGGCAACCGCACTCGCCGCCGGTCTGATCTCGTCCGGCTTTACCTCAGCAGACCATGTTTCCGCCAGTGATACCTACGAAGCAGCCAGAGACTCATTCACCCGGGAAACAGGCGCTCAGGCAGTTGAATCGAATCTGACCGTTGTCGAACAATCCGAAATCATAGTTCTCTCAGTAAAACCACAGCATGTCGCTGAAGTACTTGAGGAAATCAAGGAAACGCTTACCGACCAGCAACTGCTGGTCTCTATCGCAGCGGGCTGTCCCCTCTCCCTGTTTGTCGAAAAACTGGGTAAGACAAAACGACTGATTCGCGTGATGCCCAATACCCCCTGCCTGGTCAAACAGGGCGCCTCCGCTTTCGCTCGCGGCGGTCAGGCTTCGGAAACAGACGCCAGTCTGGTCGAGTCACTCCTGTCAACCGTCGGCACTGCAGTGGAAGTTCCCGAGGCCCAACTCGACGCCGTCACCGGCTTATCAGGCAGCGGCCCCGCTTACATCTATCAAATTATCGAAGCTCTCAGCGATGGTGGCGTCCGTATGGGACTTCCCCGACACATCGCCACCCAACTGGCAGCACAGACCGTCAAAGGAGCTGCCGAAATGGTACTCGAAACCGGCGAACATCCCGGTGCCCTTAAAGACGCCGTCACCAGCCCCGGCGGCACCACCATTGCCGGCATTCACGCTTTAGAAGCCGGCGGACTCCGCAACAGTCTGATCAACGCCGTTTCCGCCGCCACCAATCGTTCAATCGAACTCGGCAAACAATCCTGATCAAGAACGCCAAAACGATTATCGCGGGCGCGCTGCAATTTGCTGCGCGCTTCCTTAATTTTCTTAACAAGCTTGTTTTCCCCGCTATTTCCTCTCAGAATAAAAAGAACCTGCTTTCCAGATCCTACCTGAAAACAACGGGAGTTCCATCCATGCCCAGCCAACTGTTGAATCGTTCCCTCGTCCTCTGCTGCCTGCTTGCCCTGTCCCTTTCAACAGCAACTGCAGCCGAACCCAACCTGAAAACCTGGCTGGCAGAACCGATCCTGGAAAAAGATCAGCCCTGGAAAGAAGTCCAGGCTTTCATCGCCCCCAAAGTTCCTGGCATGCCCGAAGTCAGCAGTGTCGCCGAATGGGAAAAAACTGCCGAACGCACTCGCAAAAACGTTTTAAATAAAGTTGTGTACCGAGGCGAAGCCGCCAAATGGCGCGACACCAAACTGAATGTCGTCTGGCTCGAAACGATTAAAGGCAGCCCCGGATACAATATCCAAAAACTGCGATTTGAAGCGCTGCCCGGATTATGGGTGCCTGCCCTGCTCTATCTTCCAAAAGAACTGACGGGCAAAGTCCCCGTGGTGATGAATGTTAACGGCCATGACCGCAAAGACGGCAAAGCAGCGGACTACAAACAGATCCGCTGCATCAACCAGGCCCAACGGGGTATGCTCGCGCTCAATGTCGAATGGCTGGGCATGGGGCAGTTGAATACTCCCGGGTTCACGCACTACAAAATGAATCAGCTCGACCTGTGTGGCACGAGTGGACTGGCGCCGTTTTATCTCGCGATGAAAAAGGGACTCGATGTCCTGCTCTCACATCCGAACGCAGACCCAGACCGAGTCGCCGTCGCCGGTCTATCCGGCGGAGGCTGGCAAACCATCTTCATCAGTTCGCTGGACGAACGCGTCACACTCTCTAATCCCGTCGCCGGTTATTCCAGTTTTCAGACACGCATTTATCATACAAAAGACCTGGGGGATTCCGAACAGACACCCAACGACCTCGCCCTCTACGCAGACTACACTCACCTTACCGCAATGCGGGCCCCCCGTCCGACATTGCTGACCAACAATTCCAAAGACAACTGCTGCTTCGAATCGGGCTACGCCCAGCCACCGCTACTCAAGGCAGCTTTTCCGATCTTCAAATTATACGACAAAGAAAACAACCTGCAGAAACACATCAATGATGACCCTGGTACCCATAACTTTCTCAAAGACAACCGCGAAGCCCTCTATCGCATGCTCTCGGCTCATTTTTCCGATCCGGGCAAACCGCTGCCAGTCAAAGAAATCGCCTGTGAAGACGAACTCTACACTGCCAAAGAACTCGAAGTGGAACTGCCTGCCAACAACGCCGACTTTCACAGCCTGGCACTGAAACTCAGTCAGAACCTGCCACGCCCGGCAAAAAACACCTCTCCAGAAAAACGACGGGAGTCGCTCAAAAAAATCGTACATTCCGCACCAGCAAAAGTCACCGGAACCGAAGTCAGCCAGAAAACACAGGACAACACCACTGTCACGTTCTGGAAACTGAACGTCGACAAAGACTGGACCGTTCCCGCCGTCCAGTTTTCACGCAAGCCTGCGAAATCGACGACCATCGTCGTTGCCGACGCCGGCCGCCAGAGTCTTGCGGCAACCGTGGAAACACTTCTCTCAAAGGGAGAAAATGTACTCGCCGTCGATCCGTTTTATTTCGGCGAATCCAAAATCAGCCAGCGCGATTTTCTCTACGGGCTGCTGGTTGCTGCCGTCGGAGAACGACCGCTTGGCATCCAAGCCGATCAGCTCACCGGCATCGCACAATGGTTAAAGCAAGATCAGGGACAATCGACTGTTCAAATTCAGGCGACAGGTCCCCGCAGTAGTCTCTTCACCCTCGTTGCAGCAGCAATCGAACCTGAGACGATCAACGGCATCAGTCTGCAGAACTCCTTCGGTTCACTCAAAGAGATCCTCGAACAAGACAAAGCGGTCAGCCAGGCCCCCGAACTGTTCTGCTTCGGACTGCTCAAGGAATTCGACATCAAAGATCTCGTGGCACTGGCAGGACTGGACAAAGTGACGTTCATCGAACCCAGCGAACGCGTGAAACAGGAACTCTCTCATATCACCGTTAAAAAAGACGTCAGCTACCTGGGTGAGGATCGCAAAGAAAAACTGGACCTCTATCTGCCGGACCCCACTTATCAGAAAGGTCCTTACCCTGCGATCGTCATCATACATGGCGGCGGTTGGCATGGCGGAGACAAGGGCGCCCGTCGTGAAATCAACATCGGCACGAATCTCGCAAAAGCGGGTTACGTCTGTGCCAGCATCAACTACCAACTGGCAAAGAAACAAGCCAGGTTCACAGACAATCTCAAGCAGGTCTGGCCCGGCCATCTACAGGACTGCAAAACTGCTGTCCGCTATTTGAGAAAACACGCTGACCAATATCAAGTCGACGCCGAATACATCGGCGCCATCGGCGGTTCTGCCGGCGGTCATCTGGTCGCCATGCTGGCTGTGACCGGCGATGATCCCCAACTTGAACCCGATGCACCATACGCCGACTTTTCCTCACGCATTCAGGCTGTCGTCCCCATGTACGGCGCGCATGATCTGATCGCACTGGCGAAGTCACGCGAAATGCTCTCTTCCTTCACAGAGGCAGAAAAAGAACTCAGTCGTCAGGCATCCGCGGTGAACCACATCTCGAAAGATGATCCCCCGTTCCTCATTCTACATGGGACGAAAGACGCGCTCGTTCCCGTTGAACAGTCCGAACTCCTGGCCGCCTCGCTCAAACAGGGAAATATCCCCACTGAATTATTGATCATCAAGGGCGCTCCTCACAGCTTTCACCTGCAACCGAAACAACAGGACCTCAGGCCTGCCGTCATCGAATTCTTCGACCACTACCTGAAACCCTGATCTCACAGGTCACTGGAGTTGACAGCAGGTCAGACTCTGTTAAAATAAAGCTAAATGTAGCCTTGGCTACATTTAGATATTTATCAATTGCCCCTGATGGGAGACAAAGAATGAGAAAGCTGCTTGCTTTCACCCTGCTATTGAGTTTTCTTGTCGGCTGCCAGCAAAAAGATGGTTCTACCACTGACAATACCACTGACCAGAAGCAATCGGAAATCGAGCTCAAATACCCGATTCCGGTCGCGGCAACCGTCGGCATGGTGGCGGACCTCGTCAAAAATGTAGGCCGCGAATATGTGACCGTTACGCAGATTATGGGGTCGGGCGTCGATCCCCACATGCACAAAGCCAGCCGCGACGATGTGCAGACCATTATGAATGCTGATATTGTCTTTTATTCCGGACTGATGCTGGAAGGCAAGATGACGGACACGCTGATCAAAGTCTCGCGCAATAAACCGGTGTTTGCCGTGACGGAATTAATCGATGAAAAAACCCTGCTCGAACCGGAAGACTTCAACGGGCACTATGACCCGCACGTCTGGATGGACGTATCTGCCTGGTCTCAATGTGTGGATGCCGTGAAAGATGCCCTGTGTAAGGTCGATCCCAAACATGCCGACGTTTATCAGAAGAATGCTGCAGAATACAAAAACGAGTTAGAGCAGCTGCACCAGTACGGTTTGAAAACCATGCAGTCCATTCCGGAAGCGAGCCGCACCCTGATCACTTCTCACGATGCTTTCAATTATTTCGGTCGTGCTTACGGCCTGGATGTTCAAGGCGTTCAGGGAATCTCAACCGAATCCGAAGCGGGCTTGAAACGCATTAATCAACTCGTGGACATGCTGGTCAAGAAAAATATCAAAGCGGTGTTTGTCGAAAGCAGTGTCTCCAAAAAGAACATCACCGCCCTGATTGACGGTGCCAAAGCACAAGGCCACGACATCATCATCGGTGGCGAACTGTTTTCCGATGCGATGGGCGAATCAGGCACATACGAGGGCACCTATACCGGCATGCTGGATCACAACTTCACCACCGTCGCACGTGCCCTGGGAGGAACAGCGCCGGAAAAAGGGATGCAAGGCAAGCTGATTCACTAATCAAAACAGACAACACACATTAGCAAACTGCGCAATTCAATCGAAGCTGCTATACTTGCGAGGAACTTATTTCGCTCAATCATTTGATGAAGTAAAACCGGACTTATGAATACAAGAGAAAGCGTCGCCGCTGAGTCACCGTCTGAATTGTCCCCCACAACAACTCCCCTCTCGGTGTATGACTTAACGGTGGCCTATCACCGTAAACCTGTGATCTGGGACGTGAGCTTCGACATTCCTCCGGGAAAACTCGTCGGCATCGTTGGACCGAACGGGGCCGGCAAAAGTACATTAATCAAAGCCATCATGGGCCTCATTCCCAAGGCGTCGGGACGCGTCCAGATTTTCGGCAAACCCTATCAGAAGAACCGGCACCGGGTCGGCTACGTGCCTCAACGCGAAAGCGTCGACTGGGACTTCCCCGTGAATGCCCTTGATGTCGTGACGATGGGTCTATACAAAGAAATTGGCTGGTGTCTTCCCGTCCGCAAAAAACATCGCACCCGCGCCATGGAAGCACTCGAACGCGTGGGAATCGCCGACTATGCCCATCGGCAGATCAGCCAGCTTTCCGGCGGCCAACAGCAGCGCACCTTCCTGGCCCGCGCCCTGGTTCAGAATGCCGACCTGTATCTGATGGACGAACCGTTCGCCGCCGTCGATGCCGCCACTGAAAAAGCCATCGTGCAGATTTTACAGGAAATGAAACAAGCCGGAAAAACGGCACTCGTCATTCACCACGACCTGCAGACGGTGCCGGAATATTTCGATTATGTAATTCTGCTCAACATGCGGGTCATCGATCATGGACTGACGGCAGACGTCTTCACACCGGAGAATCTTCAAAAAACCTATGGCGGTCGGCTGACACTGCTCGAAGAAGCCACCGAAACCATGCGACGCCGGGAGCAGTCGCTATGAGGGCGTTCGCGCTGGTGTTTCTCTTTCTCAGTCTCTGGCCAAACTGTTTTGTTCTCGCGGCCACTAACTCGAACGAAATCCAGACTCAAAAATCGATCACCGATCGAAGTATTGCGGTTCCACAATGGGAAGACTGGAAGCGTGTGTTCCTGCTGCAGGATTACAACACCCGCATCGTCATCCTCGGCACCACACTGCTCGGCATGTCCGCCGGCATGATCGGCAGCTTTGCATTATTACGCAAGCGGGCTCTGATGGGAGACGCCCTCAGCCATGCCACCCTGCCCGGCATCGCCATCGCCTTTATCATCGCCACCTCTTTGGGCTTGAACGGGAAATCGCTGCCGATTCTCTTAACAGGTGCCGCCGTCAGCGGCTTGCTTGGAATCGGGGGCATTCTCTTGATTCGCAACCTGACTCGCTTAAAAGAAGACGCTGCATTAGGAATTGTGCTCAGCGTTTTCTTTGGCGCCGGGATTGCTCTCCTGGGCATCGTCCAACAGATGCAGACCGGCCACGCCGCCGGCCTCGAATCGTTTATTTATGGAAAGACCGCTTCTATGGTCGCCAGCGACGCCTGGCTCATCGGCTCCGCGGGCCTAACCTGCATGCTGATTTCCATTCTGTTGTATAAGGAACTGACGCTGCTCTGTTTTGATGAAGGCTTCGCCCATGCGCGCGGCTTTCCGGTGGTACTGCTGGACATGCTCTTAATGGGCCTGGTCGTCGTCGTCACGATCATCGGCCTGCAGGCCGTTGGACTGATTTTGATGATATCCCTGCTCGTCATCCCCCCCGCAGCTGCCCGCTTCTGGACAGAAAAGATCGTCAACATGACGGTCGTCGCCGTCATATTAGGAGCCCTCAGTGGAATGATCGGCTCAGCCATGAGTGCCATCTTCCCGAACCTTCCTTCAGGAGCGATGATTGTACTCGTCGCGACCGCCATGTTTCTCTTCAGCATGGTCTTCGGTATTCCCCGCGGCATCCTGATTCGCAAACTGCGACGGCATGAGCTGAACACAAAAGTCAATCGACAACACCTGCTGCGCGGCATTTATGAAACTCTGGAATCGCAGGGGCGAATCAACGAAAAACAGACTGTAGAATCCACGTTCGTCCCCATGTCCACGTTATTGAAAATGCGAAGCTGGTCACCAGCCAAGCTGAAAAAAATCGCGAATCGGGCGCAACGGGACCAGTTAGTCGTCTCCCTGGAGGCAGATCAAATCCGATTGACCAAAGCCGGTCTTCTGGAAGCGGCACGCATTGTTCACGAACATCGTTTGTGGGAACTCTACCTGATCACATACGCTGACGTCGCAGCCAGCAAGGTCGATCAGGATGCCGATGCCATCGAACACGTTTTAGAACCGGAAGTCATTGCCGAACTGGAAACGCTGCTCGTTCGTCAGTCGACCGCAGGAGTCCTGCAAAGCCCGCATGAAATCGAGATCCAGCAGGAACAAGCCAACAGTCACCATTCAGGTACACGGAGGGCAACCTGATGGGGGGACTGGAAAACTGGAACTGGTTTCTGGATGGCTGGATTATTGTTGCGGGAATTCTGTGCGCTGCCTCAACGGCTCTACTGGGCAATTTTCTGGTTTTAAGAAAAATGAGTATGCTCGGAGATGCGATCACACACGCGATTCTCCCCGGCCTGGCAGCCGCCTTTATGATCAGCGACAGTCGCAGCAGTCTGCCCATGTTTGTTGGTGCCGTAATTGCCGGAATCCTGACCGCCCTGTTTACCGAGTGGATTCGAGGCTTCGGCAAAGTCGATGAAGGCGCCTCAATGGGAGTCGTGTTTACGTCACTGTTCGCTCTGGGACTGGTGATGATCGTGCAAGCCGCCGACCATGTTGACCTCGATCCAGGCTGCGTTCTCTACGGGGCAATTGAACTCACCCCCCTCGATACGATCCTGATTGCGGGTTGGGAAATTCCGCGCGTCGTTGCGGTGCTCTCGGTGGTTCTATTAATTAATCTGCTGTTCGTCGTCTGCTTTCTCAAAGAACTCAAACTCAGTTCGTTCGACCCGGCACTTGCCACCACGACCGGCTTTAATGCTACAATCATCCACTATACCCTAATGACCCTGGTGGCCATCACCGCCGTTGCGAGTTTTGAAACTGTCGGAAATATTCTGGTGGTCGCCATGTTTGTCGTACCTCCGGCTGCCGCCTATATGCTGACGGATCGGCTGGGTAGTATGATTGTCCTCAGCGTCGTCCTGGCGATTTTCGCTGCCGTCACCGGGCACATCAGTGCCATCACCGTCCCCCGCTGGTTTGGATATCATAGCACGTCGACCGCTGGCATGATGGCCGTCGCCTCTGGCATGCTGTTCGTTTTCGCGGCTCTGTTTGGTCCCCGGCACGGGATCATGATCATCTTTGTCCGTCGCCAGATTCTCGCCTGGAAAATCCTCGCCGAAGATATCATCGCACTCATGTACCGCATCGAAGAACGCGATCCCCAGCAAAAACCAGATGTCAACGATCTGCGCGACATTCTGTTCTCGCGCCCTGTTCCGACGCAGCTCACCCTGCGCTACCTCTCAAAACAGGGACAGATCAAGGACACCAACGGCACTTATGAATTAACGGAAACCGGCCGCGACATGGCCCGTCAACTCGTCCGCTCGCATCGCCTCTGGGAACACTACCTCGTCGAACATGCGGGCATGACAGCCGAAAACATCCATAAGCAGGCTGAAAAACTCGAACACTTCACCGACCGTCAACTGCGTGAAAAGCTGAACGAAGACACCCTCGACACTGACCAGGACCCGCACGGCCGCCCGATTCCCCCCGAAGACAAAGTTCATTAATCTTTCGAATTTCTGAAAAGGTTCTGTTGATGCAATTATGGACGATTCAAACAGAAGGCTGGTTACAGGATCTGAGGTCAAAGAAGAAAAAATTTGCCTCTTACTCGCGAGTGAAGCATGATTTTCGACCGCACTACAAATGGATGGCACAACAAATGGCTGATCGGATTGGTACCAACCCGGAACGATGCCCTACATTTGCCTGGTACAAATATTTTGAAAGACATCAGCGACCTGACTTACGCTGGAGCGGGCATCTTCCCCAAGGCACACCAGGCGTGCGAGTTGAGTTAGAAGTTAATGAAGCGCATGTCCTGTTATCACAATTTGAATTGTGGCACGCAGTTTTAAATCAGAACTTTCTTGCCGAAAACAGAAGAGAGTCTGATAATCACGATGAATTGCTTGAGTCAGGAAAATTCACTCGCAAAATAATGGAAGACTCCTGGAACCGTATCTTCGATCTGAAATTTGGCGACTGGCGAAGTTGGGGAAAGCAGTCCGAGCGAGCGATTCAAGCCTGTATCGAGAGTGTTGCTGTAAATCAAATTCGTCAAGTCGATCATTTCATTGCACGTTGAAGCCATCCCGACTTTCGACATTTTTCGCGTTTAATGCTCGGAGGAAACGGGAACTTCCTGTTCTTCAGGCTCTGGTTCAGGCTTGGGTTCTGTTTGCGGGTCCCATTCCCGGCCGACAATCAACCGTGCCCCGCGCCGAAAACTGAGATAGGACCAGCCCCACTGCATGACAACCAGTACCCGGTTTTTAAACCCGGTCAGATAGAAGATGTGCACGACCAGCCAGACCACCCAGGCCAGGAACCCGGATAATTTGAACCGCCCGATTTCCACAATCCCTCGGCTACGGCCAATGGTAGCCATCTGCCCTTTGTCACGAAAATGAAACTTACTGCGCGGCTTGCCTTTCAATTCCTCGCGAATCGTTTTGCCGATAAACTTTCCCTGCTGCAACGCCACCGGCGCTGTTCCCGGTAATGGGGTACCCGTCTGATGTGTAAAGCTCGCCTGATCGCCGGCAACGAACACATTTTCAGAACCCCGCAGGCTTAAATCCGGTTCCACAACAACGCGACCACGATTATCAATATCCATGCCTCCTGATTTTCCCAGTGGAGACGCTTCAACACCCGCAGCCCAGAGCACGGTCGCGGCGCGAATCCGCTCATCTCCCAATTCGACTCCTTCATCGTTGATGTTCGTCACCATTGAAGAAGTCCAGATCTGGACGCCCAGATTCTCTAAATCACGGGCCGCCCGGTTGGACTGTTGTTCGGAAAACATCGGCAAAATCCGCGGACCGGCTTCGACGAGAATCACGCGTGTATGACTGGGATTGATCCGACGAAAGTCCTTGGACAAGGTAAACCGGCTCATCTCTCCAATCGCACCTGCCAGCTCGACGCCCGTCGGACCGCCACCCACAATCACATATGTCAGATATTTCTTTTGTTCCTCAGGATCGGTAATTCGTTCGGCGTGTTCAAATGCAGATAAAACGCGCTTGCGAATTTCCGTCGCCTGAGAAATGTTTTTCAACCCGGGTGCGTATTGCTCCCACTCATTGTGACCGAAGTAACTGTGCGTCGCACCACAGGCCAGCACCAGATAATCAAAGGGCAACTCGCCGAAATCGAATTTGACTTTTTGGTCGGCCAGATCAATCGATTCCGCTTCCCCTAACAGGACGCTGGTGTTTCGATAAGTTGAAAGCAGGCTACGGATCGGTGTGGCAATGTCAGCGGGACTGAGTCCGGCCATCGCGACCTGATATAAGAGAGGCTGAAACAGATGGTAGTTATGACGATCAACGAGGGTGACTTCGACTCCTCGAACGCCGCCCAGTTCCAGTGCCGCGTTCAAGCCAGCAAAACCACCACCGATAATCAGGACCCGTTTGGGATCTGTTTTGTTTCCTGGGTTCTGTAAAGTATTCATCACACTAGTTTTATAGACCGGACGTTAATGCCAATCAGACAGAAGTCAGCGCCCTCCTCGATTTCGATTATGCACACACTATAGCTATTCTAGCCGATTCGTCTATACGCACAAATTGCGTTCTTGAAAAAATCCAGTACTCAGGTTGTGAATCAACAGGTACTGATGAATTTCAAACAAGAAGATCGTGAATCACTTCACCGTGCACATTCGTCAGACGGCGTTCGATGCCATTGTGATAATACGTCAAACGTGTGTGATCAATGCCCAGTAAATGCAGCACCGTTGCATGATAATCGTGCCAGGCGACCGTCTGTTCCACTGATTTCCAGCCAAACTCATCAGTGCCACCGTAACTGATGCCGTGTTTCAGACCGCCTCCTGCCATCCAGACGGAAAAACCGTTCATATTATGATCACGCCCCGTCCCCACGGTGTTCGAGGCAGATTGAGTAAACGGGGTCCGTCCGAATTCCGTCGAAAACAGAACCAGAGTGTCGTCCAGCATGCCCCGCTGTCTCAGATCTTTCAGCAAACCGGCAACGGGCTGATCAATGCGGGTCGCTTCGCGAAGGTGATTCCGTTTGACGTCTTCATGGCCGTCCCAGTTAATCCGCGGCGATCCAAACGAGCCACCCGAAAACAACTGCACAAACCGCACCCCCTGTTCCAGTAACCGCCGTGCCAACAGACAATTGCGGCCAAAGGGAGCCGTCTCTTCAGAATCGAAGCCGTACAGAGCTTTCGTGGCAGCCGTCTCTCCCGACAGATCCGTCACTTTGGGAACGGCCAACTGCATTTTCGCTGCCAGTTCGTGACTGCGAATCCGGGCGACCAGATCGCTGTTGGCTCCTGTCCGTTCGAGGTGACTCTGGTTGAATTGATTTAATAACTGGCGACTGGCGACTTCGGTGGCATTCGAAATCTTGCGACCGGGAAACAGATCACGTATCGCCGGTCCTTCGGTCTGGAAGGGAACTCCCTGATGCAACGCCGGCAGAAATCCGTTCGACCAGTTAATCGTTCCCGCCGCCGGATAACCGCGGACATCCGGCAATACCACAAATGACGGCAGTTCATCGGTTTCACACCCTAAGCCATACGAGAGCCAGGCTCCCAGTACCGGAAACCCGTTCAATCGAAAACCCGTATTCTCCTGAAATGTCGCAGGCGTATGATTGGCAGAGTCGGCTTTCATGGAACGAATCAACGTCAGCTCATCTGCTTGTGACGCGATATGAGGGAACAGGTCTGAAATCCAGAGCCCACTTCTGCCCCGTTGTTTGAATTCAAAATCGTTCTTGCGCAATAATCCAACCTGACCGAAAAACGTTTCTGGCTTCTTCTCAGTCGGCATAACCTTGCCATGCAGTTTTTTAAGCGCCGGCTTATAGTCAAACGAATCCAGGTGACTCAATCCCCCGATCAGACAGACATGAATCACCCGTTTGACGCGCGGGGGAAAATGAGTTCCCGTTGGTAGGGTTTTCCCCGGAGCCTCTGCACTGAGTGGTTTCTGCTTCAGCAGCAAATCCATCAGCGCCGTTCCCGCCAGGCCGGTTTTTGCCCAGGAGAAGAAATCACGGCGCGACATACTGTCTGCATCACAGGTAAAACCGGCTTTCGAATTTTGATTAAAGGGATAGGTCATCATGGCTTCAATTCACATATAAAAATTCATTACTATTCAGAATCACGCGACACAATGCAGCCAGTCCGTGCTGCTCCAGAAAATCGCTTGCCAGCTTTACCTCTTGTGGCCGGGGACGCCGTTGGAACGCTAACAAAAACAGTTCGTCAACCTGTTGCTCCTGTTCCGATCCCGCCCGTCGCTCTACACGCTGTGCCAGTTGATCTGCCATCCGCAGCACGAACGAGGCATTCATTAACGACAGTGCCTGGAGCGGCGTCGTGGTGGAGGCCCGGTCTGGCGTCGTCGTCGAAGGGTCGGGACAATCAAACGTTTCCAGCAAAGGATGTCGCCCGCCTCGGGCAGAAAACCGATAGATCGAACGACGATTAAATTCTTTGCCGACCGGATCCAGCGGTTCATAAAATTGCGTCCCTTTGAAGAAATAGGATTTCACATCCTGGTATCCCTGGCCGCCGACTTTGGGATTGAGTTCGCCGGCTACTTTCAGGATTGAATCACGAATCGACTCGGCTTCGATTCGCTGCGGGCTTTTCCGCCACAGCCATCGATTGTCGGCATCGACTCTCAATGCCTCGGGCTGTGGTTCGGAAGATTGTTGAAAGGTCGCCGACAACAGAATCAGACGATGCAATGATTTCAGGCTCCAGTTCTCGCGGATCAGTTGGGCCGCCAGCCAGTCGAGTAGTTCCGGATGGGTGCAACGTCCGCCGTTAAAGCCGAAATCATTGGGTGTGTTCACCAGCCCCTGCCCGAAATGATAGTGCCAGACCCGATTCACAATCACGCGGGCAAACAATGGATTTTGGGAATCGGTCACCCAGCGTGCAAATTTCATGCGTCGGTCGCGATCCGGGCTGTCGGACGCTAACCCCAGATCGCCATTCACCCCTTTGATTGCATTGAGCCCGCCCGGCTTGACGACACCCGCCGGGGCATTCACATTCCCTCGTCGCAATACATGCGACACACCCGGGTTTTGTGATAACGCCGCATAGACTTTCGTCGGCTGGATCGCCTGCAGACGCGTGATTTCTGCCTGTATTTCCTTCCGTTCTTTGAGCAGGGCTTCTCGCTGAATCTGTTCGGGTTTCGTCAACACCGCCATCAGTTCTGCTTCCGAAAAATAAGCGCCTCCCCATTTCGCGGACGCTTGAATTTCTTCCGGCGTCAAAGCCCGATCGTACAGGCGGGCTCTGCTGATGACACCTTTTAAGAGTCGATTTCCAGCAGGTGATCCATGTCGCAATCCAAATAAAACTTCGGTTTTCCCGGCTGAGAATGGTTGTAACTGGGGCGACTGGTAAGTGATTCCATACGGTGCGCCATTATGATAGGCGGCGATTGTACCATCGGCGTAATAGACAATCGCAATCTGTACTTCTTTTTCTGCAGCCTCTTGTTCTGCGATGCCCTGAAATGATTTGGTCCTGCTGAAATTATTACTTCCCGCCAGCCAGTGCCCCGGTTGCTGCTCGCCAAAGACAATCGCATCGAACAGAACTCCGTCCGTCGTCTGCACACTCATCACGCCACCGCCGCGTTGATCGAGGTCTGCAAGTTTCACCCAGGCTTCAAGCGTCTTCTCTTTCAGATCCACTTTCAGTGGTCCGGTTTTCAGAAACGATTTATTGCCGTCCACCACTAGTCCCTCTTTGGTCTGTTTTGCAGAACCGTGTAACGTTCCTTTTAAGCCCCCCACCTGATCCAGAGTGCTATTCTGAAAATCCCAGACGGCAACCGGTGAGGAGACTGACACGGACACATCGCTTTTGTCTTGCGTTGTGCGACTGGCCATTACACGCCGGCGGGCCCGTGCGTCTAAATCAAAGAGAGTCGCCTGAACTTTCTGAAGTTTCTTGCTACGTTCTGCCAACTCTTGCTGAGTCTGTTTGTACAAGGGATCGGGAAGATCGCGTTCGCCATGTTTGACGCCCGCCAGTGCAGCGGCAATCTGATAATATTCCTGCTGACTAATCGGATCAAATTTGTGATCGTGGCAACGGGCACAATTTACCGTCAAACCAAGAAACGTCTGGCCGACCACACCAATTTTGTCTTCCAGCTCATCCTGACGCATTGTTTCCCGCATCTCCTTAACGACGGGAATCACGGTATTATGTGCGCCGGCGACGAGGAAGCCAGTGGCGATGACCGCACTGGGATCATCAGGTTTCAGCATATCGCCGGCCAACTGCAAACGCACAAACTGATCATAGGGTAGATCTTCATTGAAGGCTTGAATCACCCAGTTCCGGTAATGCCAGGCATTCAAGCGCGGCTGATCCCGTTCGAAACCGTTACTCTCTCCGAAGCGAACCACGTCCAACCAATGCCGGGCCCAGTGTTCACCGTAATGTGGTGACGCCAGCAGACGATCCACCAGTTTCTCATAGGCATCCGGTGCAGAATCATTCACAAACGCTTCAACTTCTTCCGGTTCGGGGGGCAACCCGATGACTGTGTAGTAGAGACGACGAATTAATGTTCTGCGATCGGCGCGGGACTGCGGTCGCAGTTGATGCTCCTGCAACCGCGCCAGGACAAATGCATCAATGGGATTGCGGCCCCATTGTTTGTCTGGCACCTGGGGAACAGCAACCTGGTGTAACGGCTGCAGTGACCACCAGTCATAGCCGCCCCGCTTTTTCGTTGTCTTGCTGAAGGGATCAATGGGATCGGTGCCCCACGGCGCGCCGGCCTGGATCCATTGTTTGAACAATCGCTTCTCATCTGCAGAGAGGGGATGTTCGGGAGGCATCTCATCGGACTCGATATACTGCCAAATCAAACTTTCATCCGGTTTGCCCGCTTGCAGCGCGGGACCACTTTCTCCTCCCTGAAAGGCTGACGCGCGACGAGAGAAATCAAAACCGGCTTTCGGGTCCAGTCCCGCATGACAGTCCAGACAACGCGCTGCGATTAAAGGAGCCATCACGCGGTCAAAGTCGGCTTGCTCCGTCGCTTTATTTTGAAAGCGTTCTTCTGCCGGACTGGCCACGGCAGAAGTCAGACAGAGAAATATCGTCAAAATCAACCAAAGTTTTTCGCCTGCGCGCATGGCACGTTTCTTTCTGCTGCCGTTCGATTCGAAAGGAGAACTGGTCTATCGTTGATTGTAATTTCATACGGATGAGGTTGACACACATGCCTTGGTCTCATACCATATTTCACTATTGAAACCTATTTCATATATGAAGTCAATAACAATGAGCGTCCCGCGAACAAATCTCAAAACCGATGCAGCCGCCTCTCCCAGTTTACAGCGAGGCATTGCCTTGCTCGAATACCTGGCAAAACATTCGCATGGCTGCACCCTCAGTGAACTCAGCGAACAACTTTCCATTCCGCAGGCGTCTTTATTACGCATCGGAAAAGCACTGGAGGAGATGGGCTATGTTTCGCGTGATCTGACGACGAAAAAGTTTTATCTCACGAATCGGTTTTTACAGTTAATTCCTCCCAGCGTTCAGGATCGCCCGTTATCAGAATGTGCGATCGGCCCGATGCGGGAACTGCGTGACATGACCGGCGAGACCACACAACTCTGTTGTCTGATTGATACCGAGATTGTAATCCTTGAACAGTTGCTGGCGCGACACGCTTTCAAGTACTCTGCGGAGATCGGTGCGCGTGCGCCTTGCTACAGTTGTGCTCCCGGAAAAGCCATCGCTGCTTTTTTACCGGAAAATGAACGCGAGGACCTGGTGAATCGAATTCGTTTTAAACGGTTCACTCCGCAAACGATTACTTCAAAACGTGCATTTCTCAATGAACTGGATCTGATTCACCAACGCGGCTACGCCATTGATCATGAAGAAGGGCTCACCGGCATTCGCTGCATCGCCGCGCCGATTCGTGATCGGAACGGCATCGCCATCGCCGCCTTTACGATCACAGGCCCGGCAGAACGCGTCCCCCAGGATGAATACGAATCGTTAGGACAAATCGTTCAATCCCGGGCGAATGCTGCCACTGCGGTATTTAATCGATAAGACTGCTCGTCGACATGACTGAATCTGCTTCAAAGAATCCACACAGTCCATACAATCACACCAGACGCGCTGACCGCTGATTTCACCATGAACCTGTCACTCGGATTATCAGGATTTGAGCCCGTCGTTCCTGCTGTCCCATTTCATGTTGCGATTTGACAACCTTCATTCCCGACCTAGTGTAAATATAGTCTATCCACATTGATGTATTCATTGGGTTGTATTAACAACGCCAAGCAGACATCAGTGTCTTAAATATGCTCCCAGTAACTATGTCTTTGTTTTGAGACGAGAACCGAATCACTCCCCAGTGAAAATGACGCGTGCTCGAATGAAAACAAATTCGTCTTCGGACAAAGACATTGCGATAAATCAGATTTTTTGTGGCGCGAAAAAGAAAACCGTATCGTACGTGACAAACTGTGTCAGAGTTCCATTCGATTTTCGTGCCCGCGTTAAGGTCGCAAGATGAACAGTCCTCTCATAGCAAATAGTAATTCCATGCCACAGCAGCAGTCTGTGCATGGCAGCTATAACATGGGCTCTTCACAAATCCTGAAGGAACTCATCGCCCTCTCGAATGAACACGAAGAATTTTCGCTGGAATCGGGAGAAACGGATTTTGTCGACCAGGTCATCTCGCGCAAACACCTGCGAAAATTGCTCACCGCTCTTCAGGCTCGCGATGCTTCTACATTATGTCACTCCCGCCGCGTTGCATTCCTGGCAAAAGGGATCGCGACCAATTTAGGCTGGGAGGGAATTCATCTTAAACGACTGGAAATCGCCGCGCTGCTGCACGACATTGGGAAAATCGGCGTTCCCGATCATATCATGCTTAAACCTGGCAAGCTGACATCAGATGAAATTGAATTGATGTCGCATTATCACAACATCGGCATTGATGTTCTGCAAGCCTGCCAGACCGACCATGAAGTGTTGACGATCCTCTCACAAACCCGCTACCACTTCAGCGGTGCTACCAACGGTTTCCAATATATTGGCAGCGACGTACATCAGGGGGCTCGTATACTGGCGATTGCCGATGCCTATGATTCTCTGGCGACCGATCAGGTCTATCGAGCCGGCAAAAAACATGATGAAATCATGGCAATCCTGATGGAAGCCGCTGGTACTCAATTTGACGGAAACATTGTCTGTGCCCTTTCACGCTGGGAACAGAATGAACAAGACGCGTTTCATGATGCACTCCTCGAAGTCAACCGGCTCTATCAACCCAAACCATTCAGCGAGCAGGAAGCACAGGAAGCCAACCTGATCAATAATATATTCTCATATCTGTTTCAGATTGAGAGCCTGTACGACGGTTTTTATATAGTCAATGCCGACTTTCAGTTTTTACTCTTCAGTCCGGGTCTGGAAAAACTGGCCGACATCCGAGCCATCGATATCCTGGGTGAAGCCTGGACCGCCAACAGTCTTCCGCTCACTAACAAGGAAGGCACCAGCCTGACCAGGGCAGAATGCTCGATGAATCGAGTCATCGCTAATGGAAAGCCGATGACCACCGAATTCATGCTGGAGCGTCCTGGCGGCCGCCTGATTAATATTGAAGTTCAGTCGGTTCCCATGTTCGGCGAAAACGGACACCTGATCGGCATCGCAGAAATCTATCGCGACCTGTCCCGCGGCTTAAAACGACCTCAGGAATTCAACGACCTCAAACAGGCAGCCAGTATGGATGCCCTGACGTCCGTTGCCAATCGAGGCGAATTGGAAACACAGCTGGCGATCATGCTCAGCAGAGTTAACAAAGAAACCAACCCGGCACCGTTGAGTCTGATGTTTATCGACGCCGATCACTTTAAAAATATTAACGATTCATACGGTCATTCGGTGGGCGATGATGTTCTGATCGAAATGGCGCGATTATTCCAGCATGAAACCTATTCGGGAGAACTGGTTGGACGCTACGGCGGGGAAGAATTTGTGATCCTATGCCCGGAAACCGATCTGGAACATGCGGTAAAAAAAGCAGAACGCCTGCGGCTGGCCATCAATAATTTGAAGCTTGAGAAACTGGGAAAAACCGGTCTCTCTGCCTCATTCGGAGTAGCCCAGGTAGAAGAAGGTGACTCCGTCGAAAGCCTGTTCCGCCGCGCAGATTCGGCCTTGTACCACGCGAAAGAAACAGGCCGCAACAAAGTTTGCTCATTAACAAACCACCAGTTATTGTCCGGCATCAATCCGATCAACGATTCGGTGGAAACGACAGTTGATGAAATGGTCTTCGAAAATACATTCCAGGCACTCATCTCCTCTGACATTATCGTTTACAAACTGGGCGGTTTTGTAAATGACAATGGTGCGAAGTTGACAGAAGTCAACACAAACCGGGCGGTGATGCAACTCGGCAAATCTGGTCTACTCCCCTTCTGGGGTAAAATCGATGATCGAAAACCAGTCGAAGTAGAAGTTGAATTCGGATGTGCGGCCAAAAAAACGAACTCAAACAGCCGTAGTTCAACACCACGCGTCGACGTGAAGATCCGAATTTCACCGCTGGGATGGGTTAAAAAACCGCAGTTGTTCCAGCAACGCGCCAATCGCGTCTACCGACTCTTAAAAGATTACTTTGCTGCAGAGTAATCCTGAGCGGCAATTTCTGCCGGTCTACTTCCCCCCCTTCATGTCCTCTTGCACGACAAAACAGGCAGTCTGGCGAAATCCTGCGGAGCACGGCGACTAATCCGATATTTGAATATCCAACGATTGTATCTGTCTTACGCCCCCTTATAACCCGCAAGACACGAAAAACCATACACGCCCCAATCACACCAATCCGATATATCAAGCGTATCGATAAACACTCAACCTGCGCATGGTGGCTTACTAGTGGTTTGCAAAATAGACAATAACGGTCCTCATTTTCTTGAGTTCATCTCAGAAACGCGGCTACTGTTCTGCACTTTTGTGGTTGTGCTTCTGGCAGGACTTCCAGGTTGCGCTCACACAGACGACGATTATGATGAGACGTGTTCGACTGTCTCCTGCCGCGTCAAGAAAAGCTTTCTGTTTCATCATGATAAATGTTCTCCACACCCTTATCGATCGCTGGAAGGATACCAGACAGACCTGGATAAGTATGTGGTCAAACACGCGGCCAGGAAGTGTGCCAAACGTTCCTTGAAGACAATGGCCTGCAATTGTAAAGACAAGCCATCGAAAGCATTTCGCAAAGGATATCAGCAAGCCTACATCGATATTGCACTCGGCGACTCGGGCGAAGTCCCGCCTGTTCCCCCGGAAGAATATTGGGCCGCCCATTACCGGACGCCGCAAGGTTATCTGGAAGTTCAGGAATGGTTTACGGGATATAAGCTGGGAGCCGAGCACGCGCTGGCTGATGGGCGCTACGACTATAACAACATTGCCACGCCCTATTCGCTGATGGACTGGAATCAAAGTGCTCCAGGAGAATGGGATGAAAATGCAACATACCGACAGGGAAATCATCTGACGGAACCCACTCCCCAGGCTGCACCTTCGGCGTCTTTGAGTTCTTCCCATCAGAGCCAGACTCCACAACCGCAGAAGGTAACGCTACCGCAGCATCCGCTGTCTTTACCGGCACCGCCCGCACCCGCGGTTCCACAACACAGCCAGCCCAAACGAAAGCAGACAATTCCCCAGAAGCAACCACCACAGGCTCAACCGGCATTGCCACCCAGACAGCCTCGAAGCCAGCCTCCCGTTGTGGCTCCGAAACCACCACTGCATGTGCAGAAAACGATTCCAGCCCCAACATTAAAACGCCACCAGCCGGAAATCGGCAAACCATCGCAGCCGGCTTACATCAACGATGATCCGCCACCGAGTCCCTACAAACTACAATCGTATCCTTATAGGCCATTTCATACACCGTTACCCAGTCGTCAAGCACCGTCAAACCAATATCAGCAACGAAATCAGACAAACAGAAAACGTTTGCCTCTTTTTTCGGAGAGGCAACCTGGCTTGAACAGGTATTAATTCAGAACCCACTGCAACGGAACAGCAGTGTTTTCTGAACCGAAACTCAAACAAAGGAAATGAACGACAGGATGTCGCAACAATTCAACAACGCAGTCATCGAATTGAGAGGTTCGAGCAGGATGCTGAAACACCTTAAAACAATGCCCGCGTTCAAGTGGCATCTACTCTGCGCACTGTTGCTGCCTCTACTCTTTAACGGTTGCGCTGCCATTCACCCCATCAAGGGAATCCCTGCGCAATATCTGCCTACGGAATACAAGGGAGAAATGCGTTCCGGCAAGGAAACGATTGATCTCTCTCTGTTACGACAGCCGGCACCGAAACATTATCTGCTTGATTCCGGAGACGTGCTGGGAGTTTATATCGAAGGCGTTCTCGGCCAGTTCAAAGATGTGCCCCCGGTTCATTTTCCGCAGTCACAGGAAGTTGCACCTTCGCTGGGTTACCCGATCCCTATTCGTGAAGACGGTACGATTTCACTCCCGCTAATCGGAACCGTCTTCGCCCGCGGACTGACGCTGACCCAGCTCGAAGAAACAATCCGCCGCAAATATACTTCAGAAAAAGAGATCCTGCGCGAAGGGCGTGACCGTATTCTGATCAGTCTGCAGAAACCGCGGTCTTACCGGGTACTCGTCATTCGCCAGGAAAATGCCAATGACATTGTTGGTACCACCGTTGGTAACTTAAACGTAGGACGTTCCAAACGCGGCACAGGGCGCGTGATTAACTTACCCGCTTACAATAACGACGTTCTGCACGCACTGGCCGAAACCGGTGGCTTACCTGGACTGGATGCAGAAAACTCGATCTACATCATTCGCGGCGCCGCCCATCAAATGAATCATTCGATCTGCCCGCAACCCATCCAGACAGGTTCTGCTAATCCCCAAAACGCTGGTCACCATCAACAGATTCAACAGGTCTCTGATACGTATACGCCGATTCCACAAGCATCTCCGCTACCGAGTGATACCGCATTCCAGGTGGGTCAGCCATTGTATTCTTCTGATGGTGGCTTCTACTCGGGTGACTTGATGGCGCCGACAGTGATCAATGATTCCACCATGCAGCGATCAGGAATTATCAAAATCCCCATTCGCCTAAGTCCCGGCGAACAGGTGCATCTGACACAGGACGATATCATTCTCCACGATGGAGACGTGGTATTCATTGAATCGCGCGATACAGAGATCTTCTATACCGGCGGTCTGCTGGGTGGCGGACAATACACACTGCCTCGCGATTACGATTTGGATATTTTGGGAGCGATCTCCATCGCTCAGGCATCGCAGAACGGCAGTAATTCCAAATCAAACGGCGGCCCTTCTGCACTGAATCAGGATGTGACCATCAGTGCGAGTAACGCCATCATTCTGCGTCAGCTTCCTAACGGCACTCAACTGCCAATCAAAGTCGATTTATATGAAGCGGTGCGCCATCCCAGTCAACGCGTGCTGATTCAGCCCGGTGACTATGTGATTTTGCAATACACCAAATCAGAAGCGATCGCGGCATTTGTGGAACGTCACCTGCTGGAAGGGGCATTGTTTGGGCTGGCGGCATCCAATCTGCAGGGAGGCGGAGGAGGACGCTGACCAGTTAAGCTGATTCCATTCCGTGCGGCTGAATTAAAACTGCCGACGACTATTTGCTGATAACAAAACCCTGTTTTTCACTGGGCTCTGCCAACTGCACACGCCCCGTGTGTAGTTTACCTTCTCTGCCACCACGGGCAATCAACAACAGTTTGTCATTGATGCGATCAATCCCGAGACTGCATTCGAGATCAAATTTCGCAAGAAATTTAAAACTGGTGTCTGCCTTTAGCAGTTTGGTTCCATAACAGCCGAACCACCATTGATGATCAGCGAATGCCGCGGTTTGAATACCCAGTAAGGTATATCCGCTTTTCAGAACATGTTTTTTGACGAACTTGAAGCCCGAATCGTATTCGTACAGATAATTCTCTTCGATGCCTTTGGGTAAGCCTCCAACCACAATGAACTTGTCATCATGAACGGCAATTCCACCTGCACCATAAATCACTTCGGGAGTCTGATGCTTGGCAATCAGCAGTAATTTTTCGGCATCATACACGTAAACCCAGGAATCTGCTTTGCCTTGGGGGTTATTGAAATCGCCGAAATTGACGGCCACAAAAACTTTCCCACCCTGATAACAGAGATCACCATGATGGTTTCCCACTGGGATCTTAACCAGAACCTTGCCAGACGCATTTGTTTTGACCAGCTCTGTTGTAAAACTCCAGAAAATGTGTCCCTGGCCATCAATGCAGATTCCCTGCAGATGATGCGGATAGGCTCCCTCGCATTGAACATTGTGGTATTCTGTTTTTTTCGGAGTGGCTGCCGCCTGCTCTTCTGCTCTGCTTTGTAAAGGCAACCCGCAAATCAGCAGAATGATCAGAACAAAATACGCGCACTGTAAATTCATGGCAAAGATCTCTCTCTCAACAAACAGAACTTTCAAATATCCGCACTCAGGCATTTCGGTCAAACCAATCCCTTCCTCAGATGGAACATGTGTCGCAGAGCTAATCTGCGGAGATCAGGTCCGGACCATCGCCGGCTCGTTTTTCATACGTTCCTTTTGATGATTTCACATATTTCGTAAAACCAAGTTCTCCCAAACGCTTATCATCATTTAATGTGCGTTTCGCTTCCGCATCCGACCATTTTCCGGAAAAATGAGCAGCTGTAATTACTTTACGCACCGGCTCACCCGTCTCCGGATGCGTCGTCAAAACAGGATCACTCATTCTTTGAATGACCTCAAACCGTTCCCCCGGCGTTCCGTCTTGTTTAATTACTTCGTAAACATAAGTAGGCATTGCTACCCTTTATCCTCTCAACTCAACCTGGAATACACACGGATCCGTGTAGAACTCACAGTACAAGGCCAAACCCTGACTGGGAAAGCAACAGCTTACAATGATTTTGACAGACCTAAAACAAGATCAACCAGAGAAAACAGCGAGATTTTCTCTTTTATTAGAACAGAACTGACTTTCCACAATCTCTGAAGTCCAATGCCTCCTACAGTAGAATCAATGACCTCATGTTAGTTTCTATCACAAAGATGGAATAATCCATTAAAATCAGGCAGATTTCGGGTAATATTGCCGATGTGACACAAAAAAGGCACGGGTGAAACTCTGCTCGCAACGCCCGCCTCATGCACATACGACTCCTCTTTCTGCCTGTTTAGAATCATATCCCTTTCAGTAGAAGAGGAAAAGGTCCTGATCTTTGAACCTGAAGCTTGAGAATTAGTGACTGGTATTGCTGGACCTGTCGAGATAGAATCTGTTAGCATCGTCTATTGCTGAACCCAGATAAGCTCACATACGTATACACAGCGTGGGTAGTATTTTTAATAGGAGAATAGTCCGTGCAAGTTGCGATTACTTGTCGTCATGGTAGCGTTTCAGATGGTCTCCGCGATTATATTACTGAAAAGTCTGAAAAGTTACTGACGTACTTTGAGAGGGTAACTGCAATCCAGGTAACGATCGACCAGGGTGAAAACCAGAATCGGGTCGAAATTCTCGTTGATGCAGAACACAAACATAATTTTGTTGCCCATGCGGAAGGAGATGAAGTGAAACCAAACTTTCATTCCGCACTAAGTAAAATGGAACAACAAATTAAAAGATATAAGGAAAAGATTCAGGACCACCGCCGTGATCTCCCTTTGAATGAAATCGCGGAAAACAACATTGCGGAAGCAGAAACGGAATCTGAATAATTTCCAGATCCTCGGCTACTCTTAGCTGAGTGATCACAGAGTACTGTTTTAGAAGATAATGATGTGTGATCAGCTTGGAACAAAGTCCCACATTCTTAGTGTTTCAAGTTGTCACAATTTACAACAACGTCTTGCGCTTTGACCGCAGACACTGATTTTTTTGCAGAAGTAGTTAGAAGGAAAGAATACATGAAGTTAACAGACTTCGTGGTTTCGGATGCGATCATTCCGGAATTGAATGTAACAACCAAAGAAGAAGCAATCCGCACGATGGTCGCGAGCCTGAAAAATGCAGGCAGCATCTCTGCTGAAGATGAGGAAGGTATCGTCTCAGCGATTCTCAAGCGAGAAGAGCTGGGTTCTACCGGTATCGGAAATGGTGTGGCCGTCCCTCACACCAAACATTCTTCAGTCGAAAACCTGACCGCTGCAGTTGCCCTTTCCTCGGAAGGTGTCGACTTCGCCAGTCTCGACGGTGAGGATGTTTATATTTTGTTTTTGCTAATTTCACCTCTGGATCGTCCAGGAGATCACTTACGCGGGTTGGAAAACATTTCACGTCATTTGCGGAATCAAAAATTCTGCAATTTCCTGCGACAATCCAAAAACATCGAAGATATTGTTGAACTACTTAACGAAGCTGACAGCAATCAGCTGGACTAAGTACCTGGAGATATAAAGGTCAGGGAGAACCTGTTCGAATTCAGTTCATACTTGCCGCCAATGCCGACCATTCATTTTGAGTTTCAGAAGATATGCTCGACTCTGGCTCATTTCTGGTCGGACAATGAGGAAAGGGGTAATTACGAAATCTCACTGAAAACGCCACCATTCCTGAATGAGACATGGTTTGTTTTTCAGGTTGTTTGAGTAGTTATCAATTAGTGCCATGCAAGAATCTGTATGTCGTCAGATCGTCACTGTCAAAATGAAAGAGGGGCTCCACCTTCGTCCGATCTCGGAAATCGTCAGAATCGCACGCACTTATAACTGTGAAATGACGATTTCGAATGGAGACGTGTCCGGCAGTGCCAAAGAAGCCTTTGATTTGCTGGCCTTGGAGGCGAAGACCGATATCGAACTGGTATTAGAAGCCAGTGGAGAAGATGCTAGCAAACTCATGGAAGAAATCGTTCAGTTTTTTGAATCAGGGTATAAAAAATTCGAAGAAACGTCTGATCCACCTGAATAACCCCCGTACACACCGACTGAGTGGCTTCCCGCCAGTTGCCTATCTGTTGAAAGCGCCATAGTAGGCCCTAATTGAATGCTTGTTAAACGTGGAATTGCAGTTTCTCCGGGAGTAAATTTCGGCCCCGCGCTCATTTTGGGGACGGAAGACTTTCGCATTCCGCGTCAATTCGTCAGCGTCAATGTCATTGAAACAGAGATTGCACGACTGAAATCCGCCATGGATGCGGTTTGTGAAGAAATTGCCGAAAATGAACGGCTCGCTTCAGACAAACTCGGCGAACAATACGGGGCAATCTTCGCAGCACACCTGCAAATGGTCAGCTCGCCTCGACTGCGCGAAGAGATTGAAACTCTGATTCGCGAAAAATGTTATTCCCCAGAGCACGCTTCCAGCCGGGTCTTCCGCCGCTACACCAAATTGGTCCAGCACCTGGGCGATAATTATCTGGCAGAACGAGCCAGCGATATTATTGACCTAGAGAAACGTCTCCTGAAACAGCTTCTGGGGGAAAAGCGGGAAGAACTCTCCAATTTGACTACGCCGATCATTGTCCTGGCGAACAACTTGACCCCCAGCGAAACTGCGGGGCTTGCCAAAGAATTTGTGCTCGGCTTTGCCACTGAGGTTGGTGGCCGAACCAGCCATACTTCCATTCTCGCCGGGGCACTGGAAATTCCTGCTGTTGTGGGACTGGGTGACTTTCTATCCGATATCTCCGGCGGTGACATGGTCATCGTTGATGGTAACAACGGCGAAGTCATCATCGACCCTGATGAAGAAACACTGGCCAAATATAAAGACACAGGAGAACGGCAGCGTTCGATGGCGGCTCGTCTGGCAGCCCGCCGAAAAATTCGTTCGGAAACGAAAGACGGAACTCGGATCCACGTCATGGGAAATATTGAATTTCCTAATGAAGTCGAACACTGTCGAGAACGGGGTGCGGATGGAATTGGCCTGTATCGAACCGAATTCCTGTATCTCCAGTCAAATACTGAACCGACCGAAGAAGTTCACTACGACGCTTACTGCCGCGTCGTGCAAGCTGCCCAGAACAGGCCAATTGTCATTCGAACCCTGGACTTGGGTGCTGATAAAATTCCCCGTGGCTACCGACACCTGGCCAAAGAAGGCATGAATCCGGCATTGGGACTGCGAAGTGTCCGGCTAAGCCTGCGCGACCTGCCTCTATTTAAAACCCAGCTCCGCGCCATATTCCGCGCTGCCGTCCACGGCGATGTCCGCATTATGTTTCCCCTGATTTCCACCCTGCTGGAATGGCGTCAGGCGAAAATGATCGTGGGAGACGTCCTGGAAGACCTTGAAGAACGGGGAGTCGATTTTAACCCGAATATTCCGATCGGAATGATGGTCGAAGTCCCCGCTGCAGCCCTCCTGGCTGAAGAATTTGCGGAAGAAGTTGACTTTTTCTCCATTGGGACAAATGATTTAATTCAGTATACTCTAGCCGTGGATCGATCTGATCCCGCTGTATCGCCTCTGTACAACTCTTCAGACCCTTCGATTTTAAGGTTGATCAAAATGGTTGTGGAGGCAGCCCATAAGAAAAATATACCGGTCACCGTCTGTGGCCAGATGAGCTCTGATCTCAAATCGATTCCATTACTGGCAGGACTGGGAATCCGACAGATCAGTGCCACTCCACTGGCGATCCCGGAAGTAAAAGAAGTAATCAGACATCTGACAATTGAACGGGCAGAGGAAATCGCCGCACATGCGATGACCATCGATGTTGCCCGTGACGTAGAAAGCTATTTAAGAGGAGAACTGTATAAAATTTGTCCTGACCTGTTTGATGAAGAACTTCCCATGTAACCAGTTTATGATGTTACGAAACGGCTCCTTCTTTAAGCATCAAACAGACAGACATATTGATTTCCGGGTGAATGCAGAGTTTTAACCTGCATTCATCATCACAATTTAACGTTTACATTTTGCAGCTGGTTTACTTGGCTTCAATGAAACCAGCCAGCTGTCGTCCATTTCACCTCGGTGGTGAATGGATCAAGTAAGAACAAATTCAATCAAGACGAAATGTATTGTAAAATCATTTCCTGGCCCTGAAACGAACAACGTGTGAGTACCACAGGTGAATGCAATGGAACTCCGTCAAACAACTCTGGTCTCTCAATCCAGCAAGTTTGAAATTCCCGCATCCTGTGGCTTCACATCAATGACAGCATGAACAAACCACCCGATCATTTACAGCAAAGAATGAGCAAGACGGCAATTGCCGCCTTAAAGTGGAATGCTGCGGCTATCATGTCACATTTTCAGAGTCAACAAGGGACTTCTCTACTTGCTGGAACCACCTGCCCTTCACTTCAGTTTACCGCAATGGATGCTCGGCTTTTTGAGCTATGCTCCGTTTCCGATAATCTGATGAACGAAGTAAGCAGACCGGAACCAGCAACCTCAGGATTTACGCCCCTTCATGACATCGCTCAGGAAATGATTCGACTCAACAATCGCATCATGAAATCTCTCATCGATTGTGTGCCTTCGGTTTCATGCCGAAGAAATACAATCCATCCTATGAGATCTGCCCCTTCCTGGATCATCCACTTCTGCGGCAGACTACAGACCGACACACTCCGGGCAAAGATCCAATCAATGCAGGAAACGTCCGTCTCTTCAGCGACTGAGGAAGAATACAATTTTCGTCGTGAAACCACACGACAAAGGGTATTCCATGAAAAAGGAAATGCTGATTAATGTCCTCCAACCGGAGGAAAGTCGAATCGCCATCGTAGAAGATGGTATTCTCGAAGAACTTTATGTAGAACGAAACAGCCTCGAAAATCTGGTAGGTAATATCTACAAGGGAAAAGTGGTCAATATTGAACCCAGCATCCAGGCTGCGTTCGTCGATTTTGGTGTCGGCCGTAACGGCTTTCTGCATGTCAGTGACATCGAACACCAATACTACAAACACCTCACTGAAAACGGCGATGGAAACGGCAAACCCGGGCGGGGTAAAAACTCAAAAGGCCGTCGCATCAATGAACGCAGCGTGGCCAATAAACCGCCCATTCAGGAAATCCTGAAACGCGGCAGTGAAGTCCTGGTCCAAGTCATCAAGGAAGGTCTCGGCAACAAAGGCCCTACCCTATCAACCTATATCAGTATCCCCGGACGCTACCTGGTAATTATGCCCGGTCTGCAGCGTGTCGGTATCAGTCGCAAAATCACCGACGAAGACGTCAGACGACAACTGCGAACGATCCTCACCAAACTGGCGCCGCCTCCCGGACTTGGATTCATCGTACGGACCGCCGGCATTGACCGAACCGCAGATGATCTCAAGCGCGACTTGAACTACCTGCTCCGATTGTGGGGCACCATTGTCGGACGTATCAAAAAACTACCCGCTCCTGTCGAGATATACTCAGAGAGCGACATGATGATTCGTACGATTCGCGATATCTACAACAGCGAAATCGATACGCTCTATATTGATGAGCCCACCGCTTATCAAAGAGCACGCGATTTTATGAAAGTCGTACTCCCCAAACACGTCAATCGAATCAAACATTACACCGGCAACGATCCCATTTTTTATAACAGCGATCTCGATGATGAGATCTGCAGTATTCAAAATCGACACGTCCCAATGAAAGGCGGCGGATCGATCGTGATCGACCAGACGGAAGCTCTGGTGGCAATCGACGTCAACAGTGGAAACTACCGTGCCGATGACAATGCCGAAAAGACCGCGTTTAAAGTAAATATGAAAGCGGCCGAAGAAATCAGCCGTCAGATCAGACTTCGCGACCTCGGCGGGGTGATTGTGATCGACTTTATTGATATGCGCGAAGAAAAACACCGCCGTTCAGTCGAACGCCGATTGCGCGAACTCGTAAAACGTGACCGCGCCCGAACCAAAGTCCTGCGTATCAGCCCCTTTGGCCTGATAGAAATGACCCGCCAGAGAATTCGCCCCTCACTCCGCAGAAGCATGTATGAAGATTGCCCCTCCTGCCGCGGAACGGGACAAGTAAAAACAGCCGAAAGTATGGCTATCGAAGTCATGCGGACGCTGATGACCACGGTGAATAAAAAGAATATTGCCCGCCTCGTACTAAATGTACACGAAACTGTCGCCAATTACCTGAATAATAAACGCCGTAAAGACATCACCAACCTGGAAGATACTGCTAAGACCTCAATTATTATTAACGCACGTACAGATGTTGAACCAGAGCATCTAACCGCACGTTGTTATGACGATATTGGAAATGAAGTGAATTTCTAGTCGTTTCTGACTCGAAATTTCAAAAGTGACACTTTACAATGCCGTGCTCGATATTCGTGTAACCAGCACAGGTTCTGCGCTTTGCTCTCCTCGTGACACGGGTTGACCGGCAAAGGCAAAAGTGTTTAACGATATACTATCAATGGCATTGCGCAATTGATTCTGAATATGACTCGGATTGACTTTGATTCACAAATCCGACTTCAGCACATTTATTGATCAAAGAGTAAGAAGAAAAGAAGGTTTGAGGATGTTTGTAGTAATCGAAGATGGCAGCCGTCAATATACGATTCAGGAAGGCGATACCCTGACAATCGACTACCGTGCTACAGCAAACGAAGGTGATTCCATTACTTTCGAAAGCGTTCTGCTGGCAAACGGCGGTGGAGCCAGTTCTATCGGCGCTCCCACAATCGAAGGCGCCTCTGTAGAAGCAGAAGTCGTAAATCCTGAATTTAAAGGCGAAAAGCTCGAAATTCAAAAGTTTCGACGCCGAAAAAATTCACGTCGCCATACAGGGCACCGCCAGAAATATACAACGGTTCTCATCAAAACAATTACCGTCCCCGGGCTGGAAATTGTTAAAGAATCTGCTGCAGAAGAAGAAACCGCTGCCACTGAAGGTTAAGCTTCCTATGCTTAGCTCGGCTGAAGCAATTCTTCATCGGTAAGAATTGCTGATCTTGGCACGTCATCTCATATAATCAAGCTCTCTGAAACCAGCTTTCAGGGAGCTTTTTTATTGTGACCTGTCCACGGGCCATCGTCCGCTCAATGCGCATCAGCTGAAAACGGGGTTGACCAAAAACTGTTTTTCCGCATACCTTTATGCCGTTTTGAGGATCATGATGGCATACCATTCACAGTTCTCTTCTACCTGAGAACCACGTGAATAGCTTGGATAGGACTTGCAGATGCACCTGTTTTTTTCAGTGGGCGAACCCAGTGGTGACCAGCATACGGCTCATTTGATCGAAGAAATTCGTCAGCGCTGCCCGGATACCCGCTTCTCTGCCTTCGGGGGACCGGAAATGCAGGAAGCCGGTTGTCACCTGGAAGTATGCCTCACCGATTATGCGGTGATGGGAATTTTGAATGTCCTGCCGCTGATCTTTAAATTCATTCAACTGATCAAGCAGGTAGGACAGTATCTCGAATCAGAACGCCCCGACGCAGTCGTCCTTGTCGATTTCCCCGGCTTCAACTGGTGGGTCGCCAAGAAAGCAAAAACGCTGGGCATTCCCGTATTTTATTATCTCCCCCCCCAACTCTGGGCCTGGGCGCCCTGGAGAATTCGACGCGTTCGTAAAAATGTGGACTACGTCCTCTCCGGTTTAAAATTTGAAAAGCAATGGTACGAGTCACGGGGCGTCAAAGTTGATTACATTGGCCATCCGTTCTTTGATGAAGTCATTTCCAAAACATTAGACCAGAATGTTCTCAGTGAACTCAAGCAGCCCCAAAAGAAAACCATCGGCATTTTACCCGGTTCACGAACAAGTGAGCTCTCCCGTAATTTTCCCGTCATGCTGCAGGTGGTGCGTCAACTGTCAGATCAGTTTCCCGATGCCACATTCCCTGTTGCCTGTTATAAACAGGCCCATTTTGAACTCTGTCAAAATCTGATTACAGAAGAACAGGCCACGGACCTGCCAATCCAACTCTATTTGAATAAGACGTCAGAAATCATTGAAGCGGCTGACTGCTGCCTGATGGTTTCAGGCTCGGTCAGCCTGGAACTGCTGGCAAGAAAAACCCCGGCGGTCGTACTTTACCGCAGCCACTGGGGGATGTATTTCCTGGCCCATCTGCTGATTACCTGCAAATACATGTCGCTCCCGAACCTGATTGCGGATCGAGAGTTGATGCCGGAATTCCCCTCTGTCGGGTCACCGGAAAAAGATGTCGCCAAAATCTCGGCGATTTTTAACGACTGGCTCACAACACCGCTCTCACTGGAACGAGCCCGTAATAAACTCATCTCACTCTACAATGAAACAGTGATTCCCGGTGCTTCAGCTCAGGCTGCCGAATCTATTGTGAGCAAGATACAGCCCGAAACTCAGCAGAAATCAGCAGCCTGATATACACAAAAACAGTACCATTCGGGTTCGATTGTGTTAAATCAGGTACAAAACAACAAATTTCCAATGAGAATTTGGGGAACCTGTAATTGTTTGTTTTGTGTGAATGGTCCTCCAGAATTCTGCTCGTTAGAATCGTCGGATACGCTGAAACTGGCTGGGAAAATGCGAAAAGCCAGCCACAATCTTTCTATCTGAAAAACATCTTGGAATATCGGGACGACGTACACTAATGGGAAAAAAAACGATCCGTATTGGAATTGTTGGTGCAGGGGCAAATACGAAAAGTCGCCATATTCCGGGATTTCAAGCAATTGAAGATGTCGAAATCGTCGGCGTCGTGAATTCCACACCAGAGTCGACGGAAAAAGTCGCCCGAAAATATGGTATTCCCCAGACCTATGCCCATTGGCAGGAACTGGTTGAAGACCCTGAAATCGATGCGGTCATGATCGGGACCTGGCCTAATCTGCATTGTGAGATCACCTGCATGGCCCTCGAAGCCGGCAAGCACGTTTTGACCGAAGCCAGAATGGCACGCAATCTGGACGAAGCTCAAAAGATGCTGAAAGTCTCTAAGGCCCGCCCGGATCTGATTGCACAGATCGTCCCTAGCCCCTTTGGTTTAAAATACAACCAGGAAGTCATCAAGCTGATCTCACAAAAATATCTGGGAAAGCTACGCGAAGTCGTCGTCGTGGGGGCAGACGACTCCTTCTGGGATTACAGCAAAAAATTACACTGGCGGCAGGATAAGGAAATCAGTGGTAATAATGTTCTAACAATGGGAATTTTGCACGAAACCCTGAGTCGCTGGGCCCCTCCCACCGAACGGGTTTTTGCGCAATGTTCAACCTTCGAACCACAGCGGCCTTCCGCACAAGGCCAGGGTAATGCTGATGTGACGATTCCAGATAGCGTCCAGGTCGTCAGCAGACTCCAGGGAGGTGTGAATGCCATCTACCACTTAAGTGGTTCAATTCTGTTTGGCCCCGGCCTGCAGATCCACCTCTATGGCAGCCATGGAACAATCAAGGTGCACTTTACTCCGGAAGAAAAAATCTTTGTCGGTCATATGGGGGAAGACGAACTGAAGGAACTCCATATCCCCAAAGAAGAAGAAGGAGGCTGGCGCGTCGAAGCAGAGTTTATCGGAGCCATCCGTGGAGAAGAAATCGTCCACCACACCGACTTCGCTACGGGTGTCAAATACATGGAGTTTACGGAAGCCGTCGCGCTTAGTTGTGAAAAAAGTGAACCTGTGACTCTTCCACTGTGACCAGTCTCTAGTAAAGCTTCTTGTAAAGGCTTGAATGAAAACTTCATCATCAAATCCTGGGAATCTGCAGCAATACCAGCGCAGTGAATGATGCACTATTATGACGACACCATTTCAACGGGAATTAGAGATTGCTCTGTCAGCAGTCAAACAGGCCTCTCAAATTTGCCGCTCAGTCCAGGCAGCGATCACCGATGAAGTCCTGGAAAAAAAAGACAAAAGTCCGGTGACAATTGCCGATTTCAGCAGTCAGGCTGTCATCTGTCGGGCACTCAACGAAGCATTTCCACAAGATCCCATCATCGGTGAAGAAGACGCTGCTGAGTTACACTTGGAAGAAAATCACGAATTCCTGGAAAAGATCGTAGCCGAACTCAACAAAGCGGAGATTCCGGAGACCTCTCCTGAAAATGTCTGCCGCTGGATCGATCATGGAGGCGCCAAAGAGTATAGCAGCCGCTTCTGGACTCTGGACCCCATCGACGGAACCAAAGGTTTTTTACGCAAAGAACAGTATGCCGTTTCACTCGCCTTGATTGTCGACGGAAAGATTGTGCTCGGCATATTAGGTTGCCCTAATATGCCTTTCCCGATTGATGAAACTGTCACGGGAACACTCTACTACACTGTCGCCGACCAGGGCGCTTTTGCGATTCCCCTGAATCAGGATGATCAGGAGCAAGCAGCATTTCCAATTCGCGTCACCACAACTGACGACTTCTCGCAATCACGCTTTTGTGAATCGGTCGAGTCGGGACACAGTTCGCATGGACACTCACAACAGGTTGCAGAAAAACTTGACATTGAGAAAGAGCCCAGAAGACTTGACAGTCAGGCCAAATATGCCGTCGTTGCTCAGGGTAACGCCGATATTTACATGCGTCTGCCTACCCGTGTTGGTTATCGCGAAAAAATCTGGGACCATGCTGCCGGTGTGCTCCTGGTGCAGGAGGCCGGCGGTACCGTGACGGATATCACTGGTAAACCACTGGAATTTGATCAAGGCTACGAATTGAAAAATAATCAGGGAGTCATCGTAACCAATGGACCTCTCCATCCCGAGTTGATTCAAACTCTGGGTGAACTTGCAATCAATGAATAGCATCTGGCTTTCGCCTTCATATTGTTTATAAGTTTTTGAACCGACATGGACTGGCAAATTGTAGTAACGTTCCTGGTATTGGGAGGAGTCATCGGCTCTCTTACGTTTCTACGTGCCGGCGCCGATACGATTCTCATGGGTGGGCTCACCATTCTGGTCATCACTGATGTGGTCGAAGCCAAAGATGCCGTCGCCGGCTTTGCCAATGAAGGCTTGATCGCAGTCGCGTTTCTATTTGTGGTCAGTGAGGGGATTCGCCAGACCGGTGGCTTTGCTTTTACCGGTCAACAGCTGCTCGGTCGCCCGAAATCACTAACTGATGCCCAGTCGCGCGTCATGCTCCCCTCGGCAGTCTTAAGTGCGTTCCTCAATAACACACCTGTCGTCGCGATGATGATGCCCGTCATTTCTGACTGGGCCAAGAAAATGCGGATCTCGGTTTCACACCTCATGCTCCCTTTAAGTTATTCAGCGATTCTTGGCGGCTTATGCACACTGGTCGGAACGAGTACCACGCTGGTGGTAGACGGATTACTGCAAGAGCACGACAATCATCCCGGACTCTCCATGTTCGAAATTGCCTGGGTCGGCGTCCCCGTGATGATTGCCGGTCTGATTTACCTGTTGGTCTTTTCCCGCTGGTTACTTCCGGAACGAAAACCGGCGATTACTCCCATGGATGACCCGCGAGAATATACCGTCGAAATGGTGGTCGAACCAGGCTGCCCGCTCATTGGAAAAACTATCGAACAGGCTGGCTTGCGACATCTTCCGGGTATGTACCTGATGGAAATTGATCGGCAGGATAATGTGATCGCCGCCGTTTCTTCCAATGAACGCCTTGCCGCCAATGACCAACTCGTATTTGTCGGCGTCGTGGAATCGGTCATTGACCTGCAGAAAATCCCCGGGCTCAAACCGGCCACCGATCAGCTGTTTAAACTGTCTGGCCCCCGCTCCGAGCGCTGCCTGATTGAGGCCGTTGTCTCTGACAGTTTTCGATTCATCAACATGTCCATTCGCACGGCAAAATTTCGCTCGAACTATAATGCTGCCGTGATCGCCGTGGCACGCAACGGTCAGCGGATCAACAAAAAAATTGGTGACATTGAACTCCAGCGTGGCGATACTCTGCTGATCGAAGCGCATCCTTCCTTCATTGACCAGCAACGAAATTCCCGCGAATTCTTCCTCGTCAGTCAGGTGGAAGACTCCACACCGCCACGCCACGAACGTGCCTGGATTGCCCGTACGATCTTGCTGGCGATGATCGTGATGGTGGCCTTCTTTAATGTTAAAATGATCGTCGCCGCCATGGTCGCTGCCGGGCTGATGACGGCCACGCGATGCTGCAGTGCGACCGAAGCCAAACGCTCTATTGACTGGGGCGTGTTGATTACCATCGCTGCCGGACTGGGAATTGGCAAAGCAATCGAAAATTCGGGAGCCGCGGATCTGATTGCATCTAGCTTCATCGGAGTGGCAAATAATAAACCGTTGATCGTGCTGGCAATTCTGTCGTTAATCACCTTGATCTTCACGAACCTGATTACCGCTAAAGCAACCGCTACGCTGATTTTTCCCATCACCGTTGCCGCAGCAGCATCACTCGATGTCAATCTCATGCCATTTGTGATCACCCTGATCATCTCGGCAGCAGCCTGCTTCGCCACCCCGATCGGCTACCAGACCAATATGATGGTCTTCGGCCCTGGTGGGTATAAATATGCCGACTACCTTCGTATCGGCGGCCCACTGACTTTGATCGTCTGGATCCTCACCGTGATCATCGTACCTCTTGCCTGGCCCTTCCATCCGTGATAATCTAGCTCTAGACTGTGTCCAGTTTTACTGTAGCGTCTCCAAAACTATTTGGACCAAGTATATTAGATTGAGGCACGCTATAGTAAAATGTGATGCGCTCTAGCACCTGCTCTCATGTTTCCCGATCAGGCGGCTCGATCTAAGTGTGATCACCGCCATCCATTCGGGCCGTCAGTCATTTGCTGTTTTGTTTCGTTGAGAAACACTCCTAATTCATTATCAGGACTCCACCATGAAGCGCCTCTTCTGTTTCCCGATTCTTGTTGCTCTGATCGTTGGCCTTTCACTCTGTTCGAATCCTTCACAGATACAGGCACAGGAGCCTGCTCCAGAAGATCGCGCCAAACTGGAACAGCAGCTTCAGGAACTGCAGAAACAAATCAAGGACCTCAAGCAGAATCCCAAAATCAAAAAGTCGCTTCTGGCAGATGTCGAAGTTTATGCAAAGGCCGCCGAATGGATTTTGCGACATAACGAATTTTACAAACCGCAGTATGTCAAAGATACATTTCAGATTCTGGAAACGGGGCAAAAACGAGCACAGCAACTGCAAGTCGGCAAACCGGAATGGACACAGCAAACCGGAACGGTCATCTTCGGTTACTACTCTAAAATTGATGGCTCGGTGCAACCTTATGCGCTCACCTTCCCGGCTGACTTTAAAGAAAAGTCCAGCCATCGCTGGCCACTCCATGTAGAACTGCATGGCCGAGGCGGCAAACGCAATGAAGTCTTTTTTATCACACGTCCGAATGGCAGAGGACCTCGCAAAGATCACGACTGGTTGCACCTGGATCCCTTCGGCCGTACCGATAATGGCTGGCGATGGAGCGGCGACGTCGACGTGCATGAAGCCATTGATGATGTCAAGAAACGTCACCTGATCGACAAGAAACGAATTACACTTCGCGGCTTCTCCATGGGAGGCGCAGGCGCCTGGCATCTGGGACTGCATTACCCTTCGCTCTGGTGCGGCGTCGGCCCCGGTGCCGGATTTGTCGACTTTTATCAGTATCAAAACTACAAAGAAAAACTGCCGCACTATCAGCACAAAACACTGCGTATCTATGATTCGATCGACTATGCCCTGAATGCCGCCGATGTCCCTGTTGTGACCTATGGGGGCGGCAAAGACAAACAGCTCGTCTCCAGCACACGCATGGTTGAGAAAGCCAAAGACCGGGATATCGAAATCCCGCTGTATATCAGCCCGGAGGCAGCGCATCAATCACGCATGCCCGCTTATCAGGATTTTCTCGCTGACCTGCTGGAGTATTCAAAACAGGGACGTCCGGCCTGGCCCGGAAGAAAACAGATCCGCTTTATCACGTATACCCCCAAGTTCAATGAGTGCGAATGGCTGACGATTGAAGAACTCGATGAAATGTATGAACCCACAATCGTCGAAGGGGGAATTGACGACGAATCAGGCAATCTACAACTCACCACAGAAAATGTTGCTGCTCTGTCTCTGGCACGCAATATTGCTGCCAAAGTGGAACTGGATGGTACACTGCTTCCACTAGAGTCGGCCGCCAATGGGCTATTGCCCCAGGTTTATTACGTGAAAAGCAACAGCGGCTGGGATGTTCTGAAGTATGAAGACTCGAAAACCTTCATCGAAAATCCGAACCTGCGAAAACGACACAACCTGCAAGGACCAATTGATGACGCGTTTACGCTCCCCTTTGTGTGCGTCACAGGCACGGGCACTCCCTGGCAACCTGAACTCAATTCCTGGTCAAAATCAGTACTGACATTGTTTGAAAAAGAATTCGACAAATGGCTGAGAGCGAAAGTTCCTGTTATCAATGACACGCAAGTCACCGACAAAATCATTGCTGACAAAAACCTGATCCTGTTCGGCGACCCCGGATCGAATGCCTTGATCGCCAAAGTCGTTGAAGACCTTCCCATCGAATGGACCAAAGACCAGATTACCGTCAACGGAAAAAGCTACGATACAAAAAATCATGGCATCGCTCTGATCTATCCGAATCCGTTGAACCCTGCTCGTTATGTAGTGATCAACTCCGGACATACGATGCATGAAAAAGATTTCCGGGCCTCCAATTCCTGGCTCTTCCCCAAACTGGGAGACATCGCCGTAATTCAGTTCAAGCAATCGAAAGATGGCACTTCTGATAATGAAACTGTCTGGGCAGAGCTCTTTGACAGTAACTGGAAATTGCCATAAAGCCACATCACACACGAATCTGCCTCTGTAACAAACCAGGAACGTATGGATTACATAATGGAATATCAAGAACCCGGTTTCGGCTCAGAGGGTGAGCGGGAACTTCAGAAGCGTTACGGTACGGAAAAGCGTGCTAACAGTTTCTACGATCGGCAGATGATCGACTATCTGAACCCTCGGATGCAGGAATATATCCGGGAACAGGAACTGCTGTTTATCGCCACCTCCGATTCAAAAGGCGAATGCGATAGCTCATTTCGCGCCGGCAGCCCCGGCTTTGTGCGTATTCTGAATGAGAAACAACTTGCCTACCCCGAATACCGAGGCAACGGCGTACTCGCCTCTCTCGGTAACATTTCAGAAAACCCACACATCGGTTTGATGTTTCTCGATTTCTTCAAAGCCACCATTGGCTTGCACATCAATGGGAAAGCATCCATCGTCGAAAACGAGGAATTCCTGCAGTCGGATAACACCCCACAAGAAATTAAAGACGACATCTTTACCGATGATGGGAAAAAGCCTGAACGCTGGGTAATGGTGGAAGTGGAAGAGGCTTATATCCACTGCTCAAAGCACATTCCCCTGTTGGCCAAACAGAATAAAAAGATTGCCTGGGGCACAGATGATATGAAATTAAAAGGGGGTAACTTTTTTGGAGTCACATCAAATGTGAACTCCAGGAAAGAATCCGGGGACTGACCTACCTGAAAACAAATTGCGTAAACATATTAAATATAATCACTTAAGAGAAACCCAGCCTGTAATCTATACAAGAAAGCAACAAACATCCCTCCCTTCTGCGGTTCAAATCACGGATCGCTTGAATCGATCTTGATTCATTTTGCGATTTTTCATAAAAAACTCACTCTCCTATCACATCACTTTTTTATGCATGGCTCAGTCTTGTTCAGATTCATGCATCCCCTTAACCCAATCAATGACCGCGGCACCTGTAACGTGTCCTTATTTATTGAGCCCTTTACCCCAATGATCCGGGCAACGTAATGAAACAATTCCGGCTCAGCACGGTACTGCCTGCTGTTCTAATTTTAATTTTGATAAGCGGATGTACTTCCACATCAGGTCAGAAAACAATGGCCTGGAGAGCTCCCACTGCGCCCTGGAATTGGGGAAGATCCAAAGCTTCAGCAAAGAAAACCACCGACGAAGCAGCGGCAGTCGTTGCAGTAGAGAAAACCTCAACCAGCAACGACGCCCCGCCTGCAAAGAAAAATAATGAGGTCAAAGCCAAAACAGGTAAGGTGACAACACACAATGTCGAACTGCTGGCTTATATCAACGAGGAACTCAAAGACGCAACTCCTCAGGAACGCGCTCAATATCTGAGCAGTTTTAAAGGAGTGGATCCGGAAATGATCCGGAATATTCTTCGAACGCGGCGAATCATGAACAGCTTGGAGCAGCAGAAGCAGGAAACCCAACTGGCAGAACATAAACAACCCGCAACGATTTCCTCCATGATCCTCCCCGGCCTGGGACATACTCAACCAGGAGATGCCCCCTCACCCGTCGTTCAAACCAGTGTTCAACAAGTAACTCCTCCTGGACAGTTACCGCCTGACAATCCACAAATGAACTCCGCATCTAATCCCGTCAGACTGGGTAACCTGGAAGCAATCGGACCGAATAACACAAATGCAGGATTGCCCGTCATTAACCCGACGCAGCAACAGGCCTACTCCAGATCTGAAACCATCAGTAAAGGGCTGAATCATATTCCTGTTGTGGGAACATTAAAGACAAAACTCTCTTCGGCATTCCAGCAAGGCACTTCTGCACTGCAAAACGGTATTTCCCGCACAAGTACAGCGATCATTGGATCACAGGAAGGTACCCCACAACCAATCGCAACAGCAGCGACACAAATGCAGCCCTCCGTTCAGGAACCAGCGGAACTGAATCCGGCCTCGACCATGAACCCGGCCGAACTATCGGCTGGCACTTCTGCCGCTCAACTGAGCCAACTCATATCAATGGCTGAAGCAGAACTCGCTCAATTACAAACCGGATCGACTCCCGAAGAAAAACAACACTTTATTGAACGGCACGTTTACCTGCGAATGTTGTACCTGATGGCAGGGCAGCACGAACGCGCATTGGAAGCGATTCCTGGAATCGAACCCGCCGACCAGGAATTCTGGCAGCAGACCTTCTGGGCGGTCGCAAACTATTTTGATAGCGAAGCCATTCCGGATCCGGCTGACCGGGCGACGCAAACTGTCGCGCAACTAAGAGAGGCCACTGCCCGCCTGCAGGAAAAAGCTAATCTGAAACTGAAAAATGTCGCCTTCTGCCACAAGATTAATAGTTTTGGAAGCTATGAGCGTTTTGAACGTGATGAATATACGCCCGGTCGCCCGGTGCTGGTTTACTCAGAAATTGAGAATTTCACCAGCGAACTGACTGCCGATGGCATGTATCGCACGCTGTTGAAATCCAAAATTCAAATCTTCAAAGCAGGAACCAACGGAGATCTCATCGCAGAAATCCCTTTTGACACAACTGAAGATCTCTGCCGAAATGTACGCAAAGATTATTTTCACAGTTACAAATTTGAGATACCCCGAAATATCTCACTAGGCCCCCACGTTATGAAATTGACCGTGGAAGACGAAATCAGCCAGAAAGTAGCAACCTACACTCAAAACTTTACGGTTCGGTAAACCACGCATGCTTTCCAGTCCTTCCCCTTTGAACTGCCAGCAAAGAACTTCCTTTGGCATCCGACACTCTTCTTTCTCCCTCTCACAGTCGGACGCATTCCGCTGGAATTTCCTGACGCGTCTGCAGCAGGGAGATCAATTGCAATTTGCCTCCGATCAGGAAGTCAACACCAGACGCAGCCTGAAAATGGCGAAAGTGGAAGCAGTATTGTTTGTCGCTGAAACGGCACTCTCCACACGAAAAATTGCTCAATTGGCAACATTGGCGAATGCGGCCGAGGCAAAGGAAATGATTGATCAGATTAATCATGCCCTGACTGCAACCAACTCGGCATTTCAAATCAAACGTGTCGCCACCGGTTATCAGATGATGACACAACCACAGTTTTCATTCTGGTTGAACAAACTTCACCAGAGGCAGGCAGCACTCAAACTCTCTTCCCCGGCAATGGAAACATTGGCCATTGTGGTTTATCGTCAACCAATCACCCGGGCCGACATCGAATCGATCCGCGGTGTCCAGAGCGCTGAAATGCTCAAACAGCTAATGGAACGTGGCCTGGTCAGAATTGGGGGCAAAGATGACTCACTGGGACGTCCATTTCTCTACGAATCGACACGAAAATTCCTGGAGATTTTCGGCCTGAAAAATCTGGACGACTTACCCATGGGGGATACGCTGCGCATTCGACCCGAACAGAAAAAACAAGCTGAGAAGACTGAATCAGAAACCGAAGTGGAAGCAGTAACTCCAGAAGATGAAATTGCATTGGAATCAGATTCCGTGAAAGAAGCGTCTGCTGACACCCCCAAAGAGACTGACGACACGGAAAATGAAGATCTCAGCGCCGCCTGAGTTCAGCCGCGCGGAGGTCACGACACCTCAACGAATGATCGGCTTTTCGACTTTGATTTCTTGCTGCGGAGTCGGAGTCTGATTCTGCCAGCTCTCACCAACAACCCAGCGATAATTCAAAATCCGTCGGCCATTCACCTGCTCCGCACGAATCCAAAGCTCTTTTCCTTTTAACGAATCTGCGTTCGGTATGTAGTACAGTTTGCGATCCTGGCCATTTTTAAGCTCGGTGATAAAACGTTGCATCCGTTTCATGCTGGGAATAAACAGGCTGCAACGAAACTGCAGAGTTTCAAGTGGCGAGGTATTATTCACAATGATCTGTTCCACTTCCAGCACATTGCCTTCAATTTTCTTATCGATCACGTTCACAACAATATCCCCCAATCCTACGTGATACGGCCTGTTTACGCGAATCGAATACTTACGTTCTGCAAAGATTTCGAAATCGATCGAGACATCTTTCTTACCCAGACTTGCATTGGAAGGCAGTGTCATAAATGTTTCTAATCGATACTCTTCACCCGTGCCCGTATTAAATTCCCATTCCTGTGGCTCCACTTCCCAGCCCTTGGGAACGTTGAACACTGCTTTTCCGCGGACACTTTGTGAGAATGTGTTCTTGCCAATGAGAGCATCCGCATGACCTCCGTACTCACTCTTTGATTTCCCCTTTTCAAATTGGGCTGCCAGCCGCCAGTAAGCAATTTGCTTATTACACTTTCGAACAATCACAGGGGCAGGCCCCACCGAAAGTTTATGACGTCGTGTTTCAGGATCGCGTTCCAGATCAATTCTTCTGCCCCAGACATCGGTCGCATATACATCTTCACCCAGGTAGAGTATTTCTTCGGTTGGTTCATCATTCCAGGCAAAGATGATCGCCTCGTCATCTCGCGTAAATACATGATTGGTACTCTTTTGAGGCATATTAAACGCCCCCTGGTATTTTGCCCCCTGAAGCGCCAATGCCACCGTTCTCCAGGGAAGAAACAGCAGGGTTGGCGAGCCATTTTGATTGAGCAGGCCATGTTGCTCATCGAAAATCGAGTCAGCAAAAATACCATCCGCGCCCATATATTTTGCGGTCACCATACGTTTTGCCAGATCAATTCCCCGCTCTTCGGGTAAGTAATTTTCTTTGGGGAGCGGCGTGATCGTGATCCACCGCGGGCTGGCCCCCGGTGAAACATCGGTCTTCTGTAAAACACTTCGCAACTCTGAAGCTGAAAGCCGTTGATCATTATTGATCGACAGAAAACTGTTGGGCATCGTATTTTTAGGCAGAGGCGTCTTCCAGTCCCAATGGATTCCCACATGCGTATCCCGTCCGATGAGATCAAGCTGCGATTTCACATTTTTCAAAGTATTATTCAGATTCCGCATCCCGATAAAACTCTTGTCATCATCCCCCCCCAGTTGCCAGTAATTGACCAGCGATGTATAGCGGGCAAATACTTCTTCCAGTGAAGGCGACCAGAAACTGGCAGGCATGGTAAAGATCCCGCTGACTCCCTGCCAGTCTTTCGCAAACTGAGATCGCAGTTCTTTGGGAGGATGGTTCAGCAGTCCAATCGGCGTAATGCTTCTATTTGAAAAAGCATCCAGCATCTCGGCAACACGGCTGGGACGCTGAGTATCTTCCGACGCCATGACATTCCACAAAGGAAACTTAATCCAGTTGATCCCCGCCTGTGCGGCAATGTCGGGTAATTCATTGATCGGCAGCTGATTATTTTCCTGTGAGATCGTCCAACCAAACTCTCCCTGGCTTCTGGGAGTCACCAGATCAATCACCGCGAACGACGTTTTCTTTGCCAGGATCGATTTCTTATCGCGCACTAATTTTGATCTTACTTCATAGAAACCATATTCCATCGGGTGCAGACGCCAGACTTCGGTATGGTTATTCCCGTCCAGCAAACGACTGTTGGCTACCCCTTTCACATCTTCCGGATTCGTCATTAACTCCAGCGAAGAGTCAGCCACTTTCTGGTCCATACTGTCAACAAGTTCCAGATCAAGTCGATACTTGTTCTGGGGATTCAGTCCACTAATACGACTGCTGACGCGAATTTCTGCTGAATGATCAACAAAATGGCGATGGTAATTATTCAGGATGTCCAATTGCGGCAGACTGCCAACCCAAAGATCATCAAACCAGATATCACCGGAGATATCTTTCTGGTTGTTATGCGCAACATGACAACCAATCACAATGAAACGAACATTCGGCTTGGGGGTCATTGGTCCCAGAGCCACTTCTACCCAGCCTTTATGAGTTCCTGTAACAGGACGACTCACAAACTGCTGAACGCGCTGCCGTTTGTGATCCAGAAATGAAATGGAAATCAGAGCTGCGTCGTGTCTTAATTTTTGAGTTTTAATGAATCCCCGAAAGACATAAGCATGATCGGAATCAATCTTCTCAGGCGGAGAATAGATCGTAGCGTGCCCTCCATTCACTCCGATATGCAGGCTTTGCTGACCACTACGTCCCTGGTTTCTGTCGATGCTCACTTCAACATACTGAGGATAACCAGGACCTTTGCGACGCGACCAGTCATCCGGTAGATCGTCAAAGTCGAGATCCTGTTTCGTTTCGAATGAATAGGACAAGATCGGCAGCGTATCTTCCACCAGATGACCCTCAATGGGTAAACTAGCCAGTACAGCAAGGTAGCAGGTGAGAAACGATGACAGTATCATGGACTTTTCCTGAAAATGATAATTCCTGTACTTAAAGATCGTCCATTTTTTGATCGAATCTCAATTGGGAACTGGACGAAAAACCCTGTTTTTCCAATCCTTTTCTATTCATACCGAGATATCATTCTCTTTTCACAAACGGTTAGATAAACTTTGCCAATTGATCGAATTACCGCAATTATTCCACTCAATTAAAATTTCAGGTAGAAATGCCCTGTAAGGAAACGAATGTTACGACCTAAACTCGCTGTCGCCACCCGTAGCTTTGGATTGCCGATCAAACGAGCAATCAAAACAGCCGCCCAGATCGGAGCGCGCGGGGTACAGCTGGATGTACAAAATGAAATTACCCCCTCTTCATTCGGTGCGTCCGGCGATCGCCAGTTCCGCAAACTTTTGGAAGAATACAATCTTGCGATTGCTTCCCTGCGACTCCCCGCCCGCCATGCGTTAACCGAGCCTGAATTTATCGACCAGAGAGTCTCACAAATTAAAGCAGCTCTTGAGTTCGCCTGGCGATTGCGAGTGCCGATACTGATTATTCATCCGGGACAGATTCAGACCGAGGAGGGAGGAAATTTCCTTCTCGTCTGTGAGGTCCTGAATGACCTGGTGCGATTTGCTTCACACATCGGAACAGACCTGTGTATCGCCTGTGAAACCAATTCGGCATCGACAATTCGCGAATTAGTTTCAAAGGTTGATGCGGGATTTATCGGGATTGATTTTGATACTGCGGACATGGTGTTCAGTCACCAGAACCAGGAAACAGCCATTCGCGAACTTCATACGTGGATCAAGTCCTATCGATTGCGGGATGCCATTCGAGAAATGGACCGAGGTGGCTCGGAAGCTCCGATCGGGCAAGGCATGGTCATGTGGGACCAGTTTCTTCCGCTTGTAATGGAAACCGGCTATCAAGGCTGGCTTGCCGTCGATCGTACACAAGGTGATCAGCGACTCGAAGATTGCCAGCGGGGCATCTCATATCTGAATTCACTGCTCCCCTGATTTCAGCCGTTAACCAGCAATTAAAGTGAGCTCATGTCATCTCTGGAACCCGAAATCCTGTCTGTCACGGAAACCACGCGTCAGATTAAAAACCTGGTCGAAGCCAATTTTCCGTATGCCTGGGTCATCGGCGAAATTTCGAACTGCACAATCGCCAGTTCGGGGCACGTCTATCTGACGTTGAAAGATGATTCCGCCCAGCTCCGCGCCGTGATCTGGAAACGAACGGCTTCACGGCTGAAGTTTCAACTCGAAGACGGCATGGAAGTCGTCGCAGCAGGGCCAGTCGAAGTCTACCAGGCACGCGGCACCTACCAGTTGAACATCGAACAACTCCTGCCACAGGGAGTCGGCGCGCTCGAACTGGCGTTTCGCCAAATGCAGGAAAAACTGGCCGCAGAAGGGCTGTTCAACCCCGAACACAAACGCCCCATTTCTCAATTTCCCCGTAAGATCGCGCTGGTCACCAGCCCGACCAGTGCCGCCGTCCGTGATATGCTGCAAGTCATCACACGCCGCTGGAAGGCCGTCGACCTGGTCATCGTCCCTGTCGCCGTACAAGGAGAAGGCGCAGCAGAAAAAATCGCCGCCGGAATTGAAATCGCGGCCCGAATTCCTGGCGTGGATACCATTATCACCGGACGTGGTGGCGGCAGTCTGGAAGATCTCTGGGCGTTTAATGAAGAAGTCGTCGCCCGCGCAATTTTTGATTGCCCGATCCCCATCATCAGTGCTGTCGGCCACGAAATTGATATCAGCATCTCTGATCTTGTCGCAGACCGTCGTGCGCTCACTCCCAGTGAAGCGGCTGAACTGGCAGTTCCCCTGCAGTCGGACGTACTGGCAACATTGACTCACTGGAAAGGCCAGTTAGTCTCAAACTTAAAACAGCGTGCCCGGCAGGTTCGCCTGCAACTGGATGCACTGGCAGCCCGACCGGCACTGACACGACCATTGGATCTGATTCACAATCGCGCTACACAACTGGACGAACTGGACCGCAGACTGAAACGCAGCACACGCGAACTCCTCTCACGATATCAATCGGAAACAAAACATCTTTCATCCGCACTGGATGCACTCAGCCCTCTGAAGGTATTAAGTCGCGGATATAGCATCACACGCGTCGAAACCGGAAAACAAGAAACTGAAATCGTCAAATCGATTCAACAGATCAACCCCGGTGATATTCTGCAAACGCATGTGCCTGATGGTACCATCACCAGCCAGGTTCAGGAAACAGAACCGGAATCAAAGACAAGCAAGTAAGCCACCACTATTTTTCAACCAGCAGCAAACTCTCATTGAATAAGACCTGATCACATGGCAAAGAAAAAAACAGCAAAATCGGAAACACCTCTGTTTGAGGACTCACTGGCAGAATTGCAGGAGATCGTTAATACCCTCGAAGAAGGGACAGCCGGTCTTGACGAATCAATGGAACAGTTCGAGCGGGGCATCAAACTGTTAAGATCCTGCTATCAGTCTCTCGAATCAGCCGAACAGAAAATCGAAATCCTGACCCGTGTAGACGCGGAGGGAAACCCGGTCCTGGAAGACTTTGACGCGACCGCTTCCATTGAAACCAAAGGTCCTTCCAAAACCGGACGGCGTAAAAGCAGTTCAAAAAAGAATGAAGATGAAGACAACAATGATCGGACGCTGTTTTAAAATCAAGCGGCAACGCATTCGCTGTAAGTTTCAAAGAATTTAGCATGTCACAACCATTTCTACAATTGGCCATTGATGTCGGAAATAGCCGGATCAAATTTGTCTTACTCAAGACCGAAGTTCCCGCGGAAGAGAGCAGCCCCCTGCCTCAGGTTGTGCATTCCATTTCCACTTTGATCGATGGCACACTCCCTTGGGAGCAAATCAAAGCCTGGTTTCAGGGACAACAGGAATTATTGTGCCAGACGGTGGTCGCCGGTTCCAATCCGCGCGGCATCGCACGGGTTGTAAAAAACTGGCCGCAAGGAAATTTGCCCGTCCCCATCGAAGTTCTCAACACAGACAGCTTTCCCCTGGAAATTTGCGTCGCTGAACCACGTAAAGTCGGCATTGACCGTCTGCTGAATGCAGTCGCTGCAAATGTACTGCGCAAAGCCGATCAGGCCGCCATTATCATTGATACGGGAACCGCAACTACGGTAGACGTTGTGGCATCCGATGGCAGTTTTGCCGGCGGTGCGATTCTGCCGGGCTTTGAACTCTCTGCCAAAGCACTGAATGACTACACAGCTTTACTCCCCTTGATCCCCGTCGATGATCTACATCAAACAGAACCGATTGTGCTGGGAAAAAACACCACCGACGCGATTCGTAGCGGACTCTTCTGGGGACAACTGGGCGCGGTACGTGAACTCGTCAACCAGCTTCAGCAGCAATCGCTGCCAAATGCCAGCCAAGTTCATCCCCTCGTCTTATTAACGGGCGGCGGTTCGGCCCTGTTGGCACCGCACCTGATCGAATTCGTCCAGTTTGAGCCTTTACTCTCGTTACAGGGACTGGCATTAGTGGCACAAAAAATCAGCGGGAATCAGTAACCGGCATGTCAAACCCTCCCCCAATCAATTCACAGTACGCTTGCACCGCCGCGCTGTTAACGCCCCGCGGTAGAGGCGCCGTCGCTACCATTCGCGTTCATGGTACACTTCCCGCGTTGACTCGTGCCATTGATGGTTGCTTCTCGCCCGTTAATAGAAAATCGTTAACAGAACAACCCCTCAATCGGATTGCGTATGGACTCTGGGGACAGACCAACAGCGAAGATCTGGTACTCTGCCGCATTGAAAATGAGACGGTCGACATTCACTGTCACGGCGGCATGGCGGCCGTTGAACGCATTCTGACCGACCTGGACGCACAAGGCTGCGAAATTCGATCCTGGCAGGAGTTAGCCTGTCAGACAGAGCCTGCACTGGAAGTGGAATTGCAGACAACACTGACTTCCGCCACGACTTTCCGCGCTGCTGAAATTTTGTTACGCCAGTCACAGGGGATCTTACGCACCGCTTTCGAAATGCTCATTCCAGACGAAACAGCAGACTTCGATGCGGAATTATTTCAAACGCAAATTCAAAACCTGCTCCGCTGGGAACACCTGGGTCTGCATTTAACGGCTCCCTGGCGAGTGGTACTGGCAGGACGACCGAATGTGGGCAAATCGAGTCTGATCAACGCGATCCTGGGATACGACCGCTCAATCGTGTTCGATGAAGCAGGCACAACCCGCGATGTCCTGACCGCAACCACAGCCATTGAAGGCTGGCCTTTTCAATTCTCCGATACCGCAGGCATCCGCGAACAAGCCGATGAATTGGAAGCAGCAGGCATCCAGCGAGCCGAACAAACCCTCAGCCAGGCTGACTGTCGAGTGATCCTGATTGACACCAGCCAGCCGGCACATCCGGACGATCAGCGACTGCTCTCCCAATGGAACGATTCCATCGTGGTCGCCCATAAAACTGATCTCCCGCAACGCTGGGATGAGCGGCTCCCCGAGCAGGCAATTCCAGTTTCATCCAAAACAAAAGCTGGCATCGAAGCCCTGTTAGAGACGCTGGTGAAACGACTGATCCCGGAAGTTCCTCCCGAAGCAACAGCGGTCCCTGTTACCAAACGGCAGATTGACTTGTTGCATCAGGCAGCCGCAGCACTCACGAGCCAGGATCTGTCCGCATATCGCAGTCTGATTGATCAGTTGCTGCTGCAGGAATCAAACCGAGAAACACTCAACGACGCTCATTAACCGTCTGTTTCCACTGGTGCAACGCCATCATCAAATTACCCTGAGTCCATAATAACGGCGTAATATCGTTGGGAATGTATTTCCCTTTTTCGAGGAAGTACGACTCCGGACAGAGATAAGGACCAAAGCGGCATTCCTCAGTTGTCAACTGATTCAACGAACGCTCCAGATGAAAACGCTGTTTTTCAAAATCGTCTGACTTATCTGAATCCAGAAATCGTTGTCCGTAGATCACAGACATAATCGAATCGAAAATGCACCACTGTGCTTCCTGCCCCGGTTTTAACAGCTTATCCCGGCTGGCCTGATCTTCGCTGAAATCGCTCGTCCGGTCATCTTCGCTGAGCATATCTTTATAGTCGGCACACCAGTATGAATCCCCCAGATAACGACGGATGCCATAATCGCCCATCAGGTGTGTTCGGACATCTTCGAGAATCCTCTCGGCCATCTCACCCTGTACCAGTCCCAGTGGATAAATCAGGAATAACAGCGCGCCATCGTATTTTCGCGCCAACAAAGGATCGGCTTGAATACTCTCAGCAGGTAGAATTTCTGACAGCGTCATTTGCCCCTGTTGGATTAACTCATCGACCATCTCGGAAGCAACCAGTTTTTTCCCATACTTAAGCTGGCTCCAGTTCTGACTTTGATCAAGATACTGTTTCAAAGTCAGTAATCCACTGACAACAGTACCAATGCTCGACGCCTCGACCTTGCGTGCCTCTTCCCAGTGACCGCTGTCTGCATCTTCCCAGAAACGGATCTTCTCGAAATAATGCACAAAGGCCGCCAGTAACTCGATGGAATCATGCGTGGGCGTCAATTTCCCCTGTAATGCCAACAGACTGTAAAACCAGAGATAATAACCCAGCGCATCATTTTGGGCATGCGCCCACTTTTCATCGATTTCCCCCAGCGTATTCCCGTCAAAGCGGATGTGGGGGCGTTTCATCACTTCCGTTGCGTTATGTTTTCCGGAAATGATGTTATCGAATCGATCTCTGTGTTTGATGAAGTAATCGGTCAATGTAGCTGCTGCTTTGCAGGCCGGCTCAATTTTTCCGACGGCATTCAAAGCATGCGCAACATGAATATTATCACGAACCCAGATACTCTGATAACCCGTCGATTCATGAGCGATTGCTGCCGGAAACAAACCGTTTTCCAAGGCAGGAAACGAAAAGGTATTCTGTGCTTCCAGAAAAGAAACCAACTGTTCGGTTTCCTCAATCGTTTCTGGAGCCTGATTTAAAGAGGGGAACTTACTGCCATCCATGATAAACACCTGACTTGAAATAGTTTCTTAAAATGATTCATCCCTGGAACCATCGATTCGTTTCATTAAAAATATACGTCGAGCCGCGCGCAACGAATTGTGAAACAATTGGCATCAAAATGCAACGGCAGACAGATGAGAACAGGCATTCCCCTTTGTTTCCGAAAATCAACAACGTTGTATTTCGGCATCATTTCCAAAATCGAATCTACGACAGAAAAGAGCACATTCCGCTGAAATCAGCCCTGCTAGTCTATCTGAAACCTCTACAATCTGCAGCATCATCCTAGCCTCCTGCATACGGAACTAACTTCCAACGACTCCCGCGATATTTCATCAGCAGGAATAAGATTTGCAATTCTCTCTCCTTCTGCAGAACTCTTCCATCTTTACACAGCCTTAAAAGCGTCGGTCCGGTTCATGAAATCTACTTTGCCATCTCTGATTCGATCCCCCAAAACAGGCCTTATCGCCTTGCTGGTCATCTTTTCGAGTCTGGCTGTAGCCCGCTGGAACCAGCTCTATTTTTTCACACCCGACAGTGCCCGCTATGTCATGATGGCGAAATCACTTGTCGGCGGTGCGGGATATCGGCTCATTGATACGCCGGGAGAACCTCTCTATGCACATCGTCCCCCCGGCATGTCGCTACTGCTGTCTCCAGCGGCGCTGATTGCGCCATACAACGTATTGCTTGCCAAAGCGACGGTCTTGCTCTCTGCTCTGGCCCTGATTACGTTCCTTTATCTGTTCATAATGCGTTTACAAGACCCAACGTCAGAAGCTGATCCCAGGCTATCCGGGCACTTCTACTGGCCTGCGTTTTTGATTGCCTTTCTGTTTGCCATCAATCCCTATACCCTGTTTTTCTCGACCATTGTTATGAGCGAAATTCCGTTCATGGCCTGTTCGCTGGCAATTCTCTATCTGCTGGCCGTTCGACAGGATCGTGCCAGCAAAACAGATCTATTGCTGTTCACCGGGCTTCTGGTTTTCCTCCCCTTTCTGAGGACAATCGGCATCGCTTTGGTGCTGGCCGTTGGATGCTGGGCCGTGCTGCGTCGTCAACGCTGGCCCTGGTTAACAGGCGTCGCCTGCTCTCTTCTGACGACAGGCATCTGGATGGTTCGAAATTCCGCGTTGGAGCACAGTGGTTATGCATCCGTCGCTTTGAAAGAGCTGCAATCACAGGGAATCGTCGCTACGTTGTTGAGCATCATTCAAAGATGTACCACTCACTTCACAAGTTTCTGCCAGAAACTCTTCCCGGACATGCCCGGCTCAACACCCCGCTATGCCCGCATGATTCTAGACGAAAACGCCTTTCTTCCCGGCCCCACCTGGATCTATCTCGCAATGGGAGCGCTGGTCCTCGTATTGTCCTGTTACGGAATGCTCAAACACAGACAACAAGGGGGAACCGTCGCTTTGTTGTATCTTATTTTCAGTCTGGGAATCCTCTCGCTCTGGCCGTGGATGCAACAGCGGTTTACCCTGCCGCTCATTCCCGTGGTCCTGGCCTTCATTCCCGCTGGTTGGAATGCATTTGTGCGACATATCGAAGTCGCCCGACCAATGACACAGAAGGTGTCCTTGGCCCTGTTCTCCATTCTGTTACTGCTGTTCTGCGGCTGGCAAATCAGAACCGATGCGTCTCTCATCGGTGCCAATTTGAAAATGATCTCGCAGTCGAATCAGTTCTATACGGATCAGCTCCCTCCAAATCAATTCAGTAACTGGAACGCCGCCGGCGAGTGGATCAAACAGCATACCCTCCCGGACAGCCGCCTGATCACACGCCGCGCTGATATTGCCACCACCGGACAGCGCTATCAGCGCCTGAACTTTTTTGAGACGACCAATGCAGAAAAGCTGCACCAGATGATCGAGGACTTCTCGGCCAATTATCTGGTCACCTTCAGTCGCGACACCGTCTCTGCTTTTCCTTGGCATCTACTGGACCAGGACCTCGTTTATCGGATGACGCCCGTGTATGACGAACAGGGTGTGATGATTCTGAAACTGGCCCCCAACAGAACGGGCACGATTCGCGAGGAGTACTGGAATGCCGACGATTCGCTGAAGATCGCCAGAAATGCCATCGAACGATTTCCACATCGTCTTTCATTCCAAGTCGCCTTCACACAACAGCTGTTTGAAGCCGGTCACTATGCCGAACTGATTGAATATGTAGAAAAGTTGCAGGGCCAGAAGATTGAAGACGTCCGACTGACCAACCTGCTGGCCTGGTCTTACATTAAAACGAAACGCTACCAGAAAGCCATCCGTGAGTTTGAGCGGGCCTTCTCCATGCCCGATCAAAAAATGCTCCGCCGTGATCTGGTACAAGGAATCAATCTTGCCCAGGAAACATTACAGGCCAGCTACCAGCCCGCCAGCGAGACACAGCCTTCAGGAGAGGCCATTGAGAACAAAGATCTCAAGCTGGCGAAAACATATCTACGTTTGTCGCACATTCAGAAGGCGGAACAAATTCTCAGCGAGACCTTGAACAAACCGGCTTCCTACCAGAATCATCCGTCAGAATTGCAGACATTATTGGCCAAAGTCTATCTCGCTGAAGGGCGTAAAATGGAGGCATTGGCACAACTGAACCTGGCGTTCCAATCCGGAAATCCCGAAGCCCGCCAGCTGTTAGATATGCTGGAACTGGAGGAACAAGTAGAAATTTTTCTAAATAACCGGGAAAAGAATCGTGATGAAAAAAACAGACAACAGACAACCGTGATACTGCAGGAATTAGCAACTCTCGCTCAGTTTTATGAAGACATGGGCGTTCCCGGGAAAGCTTTGTCTCTCGTTGAACGGGCGAATACATGCCTGCCCAACGAGGCACAGCTGCTGAAGTTACTTCTCAAACATCAGCTGTTTTATGCCCTGATTCCTGAGGCAGAAGAAACATTATTACAGCTGCGAAAACTTACTCCCCACGATCCGGATCTGACGGAGAGCGCAGAAAAGATTGAGTGGCTAAAACAGACGCCCCGTTTCTAAAAGACAACCATCGAAGTTGCTGGATGCGTTATTCGCGTGTCAATCCGACATACCGCCGAATAGGGTGTAGAATTTCCATACCGCATTTTGTTGCGAGTCAAAACGGAGGACTTCTCATGGAACTCTGGATTGATAGCTGGATCTACTACTTACTCGATATCTGGCACAACGCAACAACTTCAGATTATCTTGCACTCCTTCTCTGTGTGATTGTGGTCGGTGGCTTATTCAACGTTCACCGAAGCAATCTCAAATAATCACTCGTCCTGGGTGACTTCAACGCACCACTGTTCGCCGGCGTAAGATATCACATCTCCCGGCGACAGTTGCTTGCGTCGTCTAGTCTCGACGGTTCCGTTAACGGTCACTTCTCCTGCCTGGATGACGACTTTGGCATGACCGCCCGTCCCAACCGCAGCCTGCTGTTTTAAAAACTGATCTAAACGGATCGGTGGGCGTGTTTCTGATACCATCTGGTTTAATCTCTCTTAGGATGACTTCTTCTTGGTTTTCTTCTTTTTGGGCTTCCAACGCTGATTCAATTGTTTCAGTTCTTCAGGCGTTGGCGCTTTAAAGGTCGCGTCCTGAGGCGTATCCGATGCAAGCGGGCTTGTGTCGCCGACTTTTTTCTGCCAGTCTTTCATCGACGCCAGCAAGCGGTCTGAATGACTCTGACAGGCCGACTGCCCAAACAGATCCTTCGTTTCCGCAGGGTCATTCTCCAAGTCAAACAGTTGTGACTGATTGATCTGCGGATAGGTAATCAGCTTCCATCTGTCATCGCGAACCGAACGCTGTACGTCTTTGTAAGCCGTAAACAGGGTCTCACGAATTTCTGGTTTCTTGCCGCTGATCACAGGCCACATGCTTGCTGCATCCAGTCCTTGCGGGACCTCAGTTCCCACCATTTCACAGACAGTCGGAAAGATATCATACAGATAGACGAGCGCATCGCTCTGGCCGTGGGGAATCCCCGGGCCACTGAAGATGAGGGGCGATTTCATACTATGTTCGTAAAGGCTTTGTTTCCCCATCAATCCATGACTGCCAACAGCGAGACCATGATCCGATGAAAAAATAATCACGGTATTCTCATATTCGCCACTCTCTTTGAGCGCGTTCAGCAATCGACCAATATGGCCATCCAGGCCCGTGATGTCGGCATAGTAATCATGCAGGTGCTTTTTCACTTCGGCTTTGCTACGCGGGAACCCGGCCAGTAATTCATCACGTACGACCTGTTCTCCATTATTGAAGGGATGCAAAGGCAGATAATTTTCTGGTAAGGGAATCTGGTTGCGCTGATACAGATCCATATATTCCTGATCCGCCACCCGAGGGTCATGCGGGCAGGCAAACGCCAGATACATAAAGAAGGGTTTGTCTTCTTTTGTTCTCAAAAACTGAATTGCATTATCGACGATTTCTTTTCCGGGCTGGCCCAGTAAACGTGCCTGTTGATCATTCAGATATTGGGACTGATCGAACCGCTTATGGATCTCCATCGCTGTGTTCCCTTTTTTACCATGATGGTAGGTGTAATACCCGGCTTGCTTCATGGAGTCTGGAAAATTCGGTTTCTTTGCCGAAGCGTAACGGCCCGTCCAGCGGAAATAGGTTCGTCCGCTGAGTAGCATGTTCCGGCTGCAGACACAAACGGCACCGGAGTTACTTCCCAAACAGTAAGCATTGTTAAACACAAACCCATTCCGCACGAGTTGATCCAGGTTCGGCGTCTGGATCAGTGAGTTCCCCAACGCATGAATGGTGTCGGCACGTTGATCATCCGTAAATAAAAACAGCACATTCGGTTTTTGCTGCTGATCGGCGGCCTCGACGATTCCGAGGTGGAATCCAAAGCAACACAGCATCAAAAACAAAGCAAAAGAAACTCTCTGTCGAAAACTCATGAATGCCTCCAAGATTGTGCGCGAATCTGGTATCCTGATGGTCGATGGAACACAATTGAATCCAGCTTTAAACTTCAAATATATAGCAAGGACCACCCAAATGCCAGAAGCAGCCTATGATCCCGTCAGCATGATCAAACCACGCCGTAAATTGACGGGAATTTCAGCCGTTTTGCTCCCCTATCTGGAATCCGGGGAAATCGATCGAGATTCATTAAGTGCCCACATCGCCCGCACCGCAGAAGTGGGAATCACTCCCGCCGTCAATATGGACACGGGTTATGTGAATCTGATTGACGAACCAACTTTTATCGAGGTCCTGAAAATCGCACAACAGACGCTGAACGGCGGATCTTTTGTGGCAGGTGCTTTTGTCAGCGATCAACCGGGAGCCAGCTTTGATGCCGACGGTTATCAGAGAAAGATTGATCTGATCCAGGAGCATGGCGGGACCCCGGTCATCTTCCAGTCATTCGGTCTGGTTGAACAGTCACCCGCAGAGATTATTAAATCCTATCAGACAATTGCCGCCAATTCGGACCGTTTTATTGGGTTTGAACTAACGAAAGACCTGGCTCCCTTCGGATCAGTCTACGATTTGGACACCTATGCCGCCCTGATGGAAATTCCGCAATGTATCGGCGCTAAACACTCGTCCTTCCATCGGGAACCAGAGTGGGAACGGCTGCAGTTGCGAGATCAGAAACGACCTGATTTCAAAGTTTTCACAGGCAATGACTTCGGCATCGATATGGTGCAATACGGTAGTGACTACTTACTGGGACTAAGCACATTTGCTCCCGACCTGTTTGCCAAACGGGACGCCTACTGGGCGGCTGGCGACCCTGCATTTTATGAATTGAACGATCAACTACAGTATCTGGGATACTTCACGTTTCGCAGCCCGTCCCCGGCTTACAAACACTCGGCCGCTCAGTTTCTGCACCTGAGAGGCTGGACCAAAACAAATTTGACACATCCCCAAAGCCCCACCAGACCCGACACCGATATTGAAGTCTTACGTGAATTGGGACAGCGACTCAATGTCATCGATTAATCAAAGTAGCCCCAATCTCTATCAGAGACTGGGGCTACTTCTATTTTTTATTAGAGAAACAAGCCCAAAAAAGTGTCAGAAGGGAATGGCACTGCCGCTGTTTTTTGAGTTTGTGTTTGCGCAACGCTTTCGGCGTGACGCAGTCACGAGTTTAATTTTCTGATTTTTTGCCAGTTCGCTGGAAATTGTGTTTGGCAAAACCTTTCCTGGCATTATGCTGCGTTCTGGCAAGACCTTCCTTGGGTTGGTGTGGGTAAAACATTTGACCAAGGAAGGTTCTATGCCATTTATATCAGCTTCCCATTCGAATGCAGCATCATTTTCTCTTTTCAAACGTTCGATGATGCAAAATGCTTCGCTTCCGCTATCTGATGTAATCAACGATCAGCGCTGGCAGCAGGTCTTTGATGAACACGAAATCAATTTTGGTTCCGGCGAGGATGACGTTTACTCTCCCGCAATCACGCTCTGGGCCTTAATTTCTCAGGTCTTCTTTTCCGGCGAGCAACGCAGCTGTAAAGCGGCCGTGATCCGTGTTGCCAACCTGTGTGCCGCGCTGGGCCGACGGGTTTGCAGTACGAATACCAGTGCTTATTGTCGTGCGCGACTCAAAATCCCGTTTATCGTCATTCGAGACATTGTCCAACAAATTGCCGCTGATGCGGAAGCGGCCTGTGATCAGAATCGTGTCCAGACCAGAGAGCAGTCGGCGGCACGCCTCAGTCCTTCCAGCATCGCTGATATGAAATCACGGAGCACCGGCGGTCGCATTCTGCTGGTTGATGGCTTCACCCTCACGGCCGCCGATACTCCCAAGAATCAGCGTGCCTATCCACAGAACCCGACTCAGAAACCGGGGCTCGGGTTCCCCGTTCTACGCTGCGTTTCTCTGATCTCGATGACAACCGGACTGCTGGTGGATCTAGTGAGCGGGCCTTACAGCGGAAAAGGCAGTGGCGAAACGGCCCTGTTCTGGCAAATGCTGGATGCACTCCGACCGGGAGATACCCTGGTGGCAGACTCGTATTACTGCACGTACTGGCTGGTGAGTGCGTGCCGTGCGCGGGGCGTGCAGGTTTTGATGAAGAATCATCACCTGCGTGACGATCATCCCCAGAACGCACGGCGGCTGAGCAAACGGGAGCGACTGGTGACCTGGTCACGACCATTGCAACGTCCTGACTGGATGCCCCGTCAGGAATTCTGGCAACAACCGCTGACGCTCACTCTGCGTCTGGTCGATGTGCAGACCAATCAGCCGGGGTATCGCGCCAAAACGTTTACGATTGCCACCAGCATCACAGATCGGAAAGCATCCCCGGCGCGCTGGATCGCCGCCATGTATCAAAGCCGCTGGCTGATCGAACTGGATATTCGCAGCATCAAGTGTTCGCTGGGGATGGATATTCTGCGTGCGAAGTCTCCGGACATGGTGCTCACCGAACTCTGGTCGTGCCTGCTGGCGTATAATCTGATTCGGTTAAAAATGCTGCAAAGCAGTCTCTCAACAGACCGTGATCCGCGTTCCCTCTCGTTTGCCACCACGCAACAGATGCTGGCTGCCAGTTGGTTGTTGGGAGCCGTCACGAAGCTCACGGATGAGTTGGTTGCACTCGGACAACAGGTCCCCAGCAGCGAACGTGTGGGGCATCGCACTGGTCGAACAGAACCCAGAGCCAATAAACGCCGCACCAAAGTGCTGGCTTTGCTGAAGCAACCAAGATACCATTACCATCAACAACGGAAGGCAATCGTATGAACGCAAACTGTTACGCTACAACAGGCAGTGCCATTCGTGTCAGAAGGTGTTTAGCAGTCTGCCAAAGGATCTTTCTTCTCTGTAATCACGGGCAGTTCCTGTGATTTGTCGGCGTTGATCTGGGTATATTCCTGCCATTTTTCCGGAACATTGTCCTCATGAAAAATCGCTTCGACGGGACATTCAGGCACGCATGCTTCGCAGTCGATGCACTCATCGGGATTGATATATACCATTGATTCCCCTTCGTAGAAGCATTCTACGGGGCAAACCACGACACAATCCGTATATTTGCAATTGAAGCAAGCCTCTGTAACCACGTGTGCCATGAGTTTTCCTTTCTGGACGTTTGCTCTAAAAATTCTGTGAAACTGCGAGAAGCCGTTTCATTGAGTATAGACTTCAAGTATGAAAAAACTACCTGTCAGACTTGCGCTTCTCAAGCGAAACCAAACCTGCCAAGCCATTAATTACGTATATAGTCGATTTTGGAATGCGGTTCCAGTTGGAACTGATGCTTCATCGTAAAAGGCGTAAAAACAGGTGTCAAGACTACAAAAGCTGTCTGAAACCGGCCAATGCTACTACTATCGGCAATCCCCAGGACAATCATTTGCTGTTTGTAAAATAAGGCCTTACGCTCTTTGCCCGTCCACTTCCTGAAACGAACATTCAGGAGTCTTGACTTTTCAGAACGACACATATTGACAGGAATTGGTTCTCGACATAATCTACGCACGAAATTTCGAATCACTTCGGTGAAACCCAGGATGGGGATTAATCAAAGTGACCGGAACAGGCACATCTTATTTGAAATTAAGGTGTACCAAATCTCTCAATACTACCAACCTTACCTGTTCTTGAGCACGGAACTCCCCGGATTCCCATAGCGAATGGAGTCGCTGAATGACAAACGAGACCCCCACCCCAGTCCCCTTCATCAATCTTGTTGCCCAATACCAGAGAATTAAAGACGAAGTTCAGGAGGCAGTCCTGAAAGTATTTGATGATCAGGCATTTGTCCTGGGTGACGAAGTTGCAGAATTTGAATGCGATATCGCCGAATATTGCGATTCCCGTAATGCCATCGGAGTCGCATCCGGTACGGATGCACTGGTGCTGGCATTAATGGCATTGGAAATCGGACCTGGTGATGAAGTGATTACCAGCCCGTTTACTTTCTTTGCGACGGGAAGTTCCATCGCACGGGTTGGTGCCACGCCGGTCTTTGCTGATATTGATCCTGTCAGCTTCAACCTGTGTCCCAATTCTATTGAAGACAAAATTACGGAACGCACTAAAGCCATCATGCCGGTCCATATCTTCGGCCAATGTGCAGATATGGAACCCATCTGGCGCAATGCGGTTCGCAATGGCATTCCGGTCATTGAAGACGCTGCTCAAGCCATCGGTGCCGAATATCGCGGGCGACGCGCCGGTGTTTTAGGAACCATTGGCTGCTTCAGCTTTTTCCCCACGAAAAACCTGGGAGGTGCCGGGGATGGCGGGCTCGTCACAACCGACGATCCCGATCTAGCCACACGCATCAGACGCTTACGCGTTCATGGAGACCTGGGCGGATACCAGCATGCGGAAATCGGCATCAACAGCCGACTGGATGCACTACAGGCGGCTGTGCTGCGAGTCAAACTGCGACACCTGGATCAGTGGACCGCAGAGCGTCAAGAAAACGCACGTCGTTACAATGCCTTGTTCCGTCATTACCAACTGCTCGATTGCATCGAACCACCAACGGTTCTCCCCGATCGGCGACACGTTTACAATCAATATAGTATTCGAGTCAAAGGCGGACAGCGGGATCAGGTTCTCCAGGACCTGAGAGAAAAACATACCGGCTGTGCCATCTACTACCCTCGTCCATTACACATGCAGCAATGCTTCCAATACCTGGGCTATCAGGAGGGAGATCTGCCGGAAACAGAACTCGTTACCAGCGAGTGTCTGGCTCTGCCGATCTTCTCGGAATTGAATGAATTCCAACAGGAAACGGTTGTACGAAGAATCGCAGAAAGCCTGGGACGTCTTTCCTCTACGCAATTTCCGACACTCTACTCAGAAACTCCCCCCGCTTCGAAAGCAGCTTAATCAGTCAAAATGAACTGATACAAACAATCATCCCTCTGATTCTTCCACGAATCAGGGGGATTTTTTATTGCCCATGGTCCTATTTTTCCGCCCCCCCTCAGACAAAAAACGCACAAAAGTCACCCCGCTTTACCCAACCGGCCCCCTACAGGCTTTCTCCCCCTGAAAATCGTGCAAAAACTCAGGTAGTCCCCACACGGGGCTGATTCGTCGTGTAGATTTAGGGTAATGAAATTAATTTCCTGCATTGATGTGCAAAGCATCCACGACCAAATCCAAACTCCTGCCATAATATTGACACTGATCGGCAGTTAAGGAGATCATATGCCGACTCTTTTTCAAAACCCAACAGTTCGATTCCTGGTTATCTTGATCCTCAGCGCGTCAACTCTGAGCCTGCTGCCTGCTGAAGAAATCAAGAAACAACCTGACCCTACTGCAGGCAAAACAGCCATTGCGCTGAACTACTGCCGCGCCTCATTCTACCGCATCAAAAAATCCGGCTCTAAGGAAGTGATGTTCGAAGAGCGTGAGAAGATTTTGAATAATCTGAATCTGAACGGCGTGGGAGATGAAAAGGTTATTAAACTCTATTCATCGGTTCTCGATGAAATCGGTCAGGTCGAGATCGCTGAGCAGGAACGAGAATACTTCAAAAACAAACACAATTACCATTCACGTCAAAAGTTAGCCACCAATGCGCTTGCGCTGACAACCGATGTCCTCACCTTCCAGTTTGGGAACGCCATCCGAACCGGTGCTAACAGCTGGTGGGATTATCGAAATGTAGAAGCACAAAAAGATCTTGACCTCTGGAAAGTCGACAAGAAGCGCATGGAAACAGTGATTTCCAAATCAACGCTGTTTCTGGATACATTCTGGAAGCTGGCACAAGAAAAAAATATCCCCGATGACTGGTTGATTCGTGACGACGATCTGGAATCGCTTGACGAAGCAATGAAAGAACCCAATCCCCGTATTCGTTTACGGATTTTAAAGCGTCTGGAACGCTTTATGAGTCATTACCCGCCCTACTGGTATTACGTCGCCCGGACCCAACAGGCACAGGGACAGCTCTTCGCCGCCTCACATACCTATACTGAGCTGGCAAACCGCGGCGAAGGCTATTTTCGCCGCGATGATATGCTGGCTTCTGGCACAGCAAATCTGGCCGGCATTCGTGACTACCTCGGACAACCCGGTGCCGCACAAATGGCTCTGAAATCACAAACCTATTCCAGTGATGTCTGGGAAGCCAACCTCCTCTGTTCAAGGATCTTGCAAAAGTACCAACAACACGAGGAAGCAGAAGAAGCCATTCTCCGCAATCTCGATGTGGATCTTGAAACGAATCAGAGTTCGGTTGCTTTACTCTCACTGTATTATGCCACCAATAATAAACAAAAAATGATGGCCCAATTGAACCAGTCAAAGATTGTAAAATCGGTCCCCGTGCCGACACTCATTCAGTGTGCCATGTTCCTGGGAGCAGAACGAACACCCCCGATCGCGACGGCTCAAATTGAGTCTTCACTCTATGTTTACAAACAGCTCCATTTTGGAGCGGACGACATCGTCATCGCCTCTACGGGTAACTGGCATTTGCATATGTCGCAAGCAGAGTTGGTCATGGCAAATAAAACATATTCCCGACCGCGACTGGCATCCGGCAAAAATGAGATTCGTGCACGGTTTGAACGCGTCGCCGAATTTGGAAATCCATTTGGAACTTCGAACCAATTGGCCTCTCAACCGAAACTGCGACTGAAATACCCGGATGGTTCCAGCCTGGAACTGAAGCTGGCCACGGCACCACAAGACCGTGCTTCCCTGGAGGGGAATAGTCTTATTAGTGCTCTTAAAGCCCCTCCCGGGCAACATTACAAAATTGTTGGCGCTGAAATTCAAGGACAAACCATTGCCTTTCACCGCAATGCCATTGAAGACAATGGTCGTCGGATTGTCCGTCAAAAACCAACAGTCACACCGGACACACCTCGAATGTCGCAGGGAAAACAGCTTCCGCAGAGCCCCATCAAAGAACAACCACTGCAGGCGCAAACGACCCCGAAACTTCCCACTCTGGAAGCCCCTGAGCTGACGATCCCCAATTCTCCTCCTCTGATCCCCGCTCCGATCCCCGCCCTTTCGTTTGATCTCGAAGACGGGGCGGACAAAAAGAAAGGGAGCAAGAAGAAAAAAGGGACTGTCGTGAGCTTCCCGGCACCGCCAGAAGATAACTAATGTATCGTAACCTCGTTTTATAGTGGCTGCCTGCGCTGGAATTGAAAAACAGCGGCGAGAAATAGTGGTCTTCGGCACGGTAGCCCGGTATGATACTTGTACAGATTCCTCAGCCCCTATCTAAGTTTCCGGGCTGTTTTCCGCAATCGGAATGATTTCCGTAACCTGTTTGCAGCAACCTGAAGCGACTGCGAACACTCTTGCTTGAGTCAGAAAATATGCTGTCCTCCGAAAATGATGCCACACAGCCTTCCTCAATAGAAGCCTGTTCACTTCCATTAATTACTGATCTGACCCGCGATCAGCTTGCCCAGTGGTGCATTGAGCACGACTCTTCCTCTTATCGCGCAGACCAGATTCGACGCTGGATCTTCACCAAACGCGTCAACGATTTTGATGCGATGCACGATATTTCCAAGAAGTTTCGCGATCTGCTAAAAGAGAACTTTCGACTGTTTTCGACCACCATCGTCAAACATCAAACCTCGCAGGATCGCACAGAAAAACTGCTGCTGGAACTTCACGACGGCCATCACGTGGAATGCGTGCTGATGCGCGAGCCCAAGCGAAATACCGTCTGTATCAGTACGCAGGTCGGCTGTGCCATGGGCTGTGTTTTCTGTGCCAGCGGTTTACTGGGACTGACCCGAAACCTGACCATGGGAGAAATCCTGGAACAGATCCTGCGACTGGACCGCGTGATCGGCGAAGACGAACGCATCTCGAATATCGTCGTCATGGGTATTGGAGAACCGTTGGCCAACCTGTCCGCTTTAATTCCCGCACTGGATACACTGAACCACAAAGGCGGCATGGGAATTGGTGCGCGAAAAATCACCGTCTCGACGGTGGGACTTCCGGCAAAAATTCGAGAACTGGCAGACGTCAATAAATCATATATTCTCGCCGTTTCCCTGCATGCTCCCAACGATAAACTGCGCGATCAGATTGTTCCCACGAACAATAAAATCGGTATCCAGAAAATCATGGATGCTACGGACTATTATTACGTCACTACCGGCAGACGCGTCACCTTTGAATACATCTTGCTGGCAGACGTCAATGACAGCCCCGCGCATGCACACGAATTGGCCGGTCTGTTAAAACATCGGAATGCTCATGTGAATCTGATACCTGCAAACGGAGTCGAAGAAACAGGTTACCAAAGCCCCACAACAGCCGACGTGGATCGTTTTTTCATGACACTTGCCAAGGGAGGTGTCAACGTAACCGTCCGCAAACGCAAAGGGGATGACATTGATGCGGCTTGCGGGCAACTGCGTTTGAACCGAGAAAAAGATCTGATTCAGGTTCAATAACTCAGACTGAGCTGCCTCTAGTCCAATTCGAAATCTTCCGGATTAAAGTTGACCAGCACATCATCCCGGAAAATCAGATACACACTGCGGCCGCTTTCATCCGGTCCCCACTTGTAAGCTTCATCGGTGGTCCGAAACGTCCCGCCTGTTGCTTTCAGCCATTTGGAAGATTCCTGATACTCGCCTTCTTCGCCAAGTTCTTTCTCAACGGTGGCGCGGGGCATTCCGGAATACAAGCGGTTTTTGAGAATCCAGTCTAATGCTTTAGAGTCGCGATCTGTTTGAAATCGCATCCGGTACTTTTCTGCGGTATCAACCTTTTTTTCAACACGATGTGAGCCAGACATCGCTTTTGAATCCCATTCGGGCATGGTCTCACACCCTGAACCCAAAAGAATGGAAATACTGCATACCATCCACGCCACCATACATCGAAGGTTGGCCATGATCCTGTCCGCCTGATTGAAAGTGAAAAATTCGTGAGAGCACGTAACTGCCAGGATGCGTCTGCTGTGGCAAATTACTTGAGAGAAGTGATTCGGGAGGGTGAATAGCTTTGTGAAGTGTGGTGCGTTTTAACAAATCATGCCAACCATGCCAAGAGCAATTTCTGGCAGCAGAATGTCGCCTTAACCTGCTATCTTAAAGACCTTTATGTCACTAATACTCTCTCAAAATGAAAATCGAATCTTTCACTGGGTTGTCAGATTCACTGCACACGTCTATCCTGAAATTGTTTGCTTTTTCATTCTCAGTCGGCAACGTATTTCCCACAAGGTTTGAATCAATATGAAAATGTTTTGTGCTGGCCAATGGCAGGATACAAAAGAGACCATCAACGTCACGAATTCATTTGATCAATCGATCATAGATACCGTTCCCAAGGGCAGTGGTGAAGACATCGCCAATGCGGTTTCCGTGCTGGAACAGGGCGCCCGTATCATGAAAGCGATGACGCCCTATGATCGCAGTCTGATTTTGCAGAAAGCAGCCGACCTACTGCTAAAACGTCAAGATGAATTTGCCCGTACCATCAGCCTGGAAGTCGGCAAGGTTCTCGCAGAGAGCCAGGTCGAAACCAACCGTAGTGCCGAAGTGATTCGGTTGTCAGGTGAAGAAGCCCGTCGTATGACCGGCGAAATGATTCCCCTGGAAGGAAATGCCGGGGGTAAGAATAAAGTCGGTTTCACACTCCGTGTCCCCTGTGGGGTTGTGGCCGCGATTACTCCGTTCAACTTTCCGTTGAATCTGGTCTGCCATAAAGTCGGGCCCGCGATTGCTGCCGGGAATGCAATTTTGATTAAACCCGCCAGTGATACGCCACTCTCGGCTTTAAAACTCACGGAGATTCTGCGTGAAGCCGGCCTGCCTCCAGAAGCGATTGCCTGCGTCACTGGGCCGGGAGGAGAAATCGGACGCGCGATCTGCACCGATACCCGGATTCGGAAAATCAGTTTCACCGGCAGCTATGAAGTGGGGACCAAGATCTGCGAAATGGCTGGTATGAAACGGGTGACGATGGAACTGGGCAGTAACAGCCCGGTCGTGATCATGGACGATGCCGACCTCGAAAAAGCCACGACTGCCATTACGATGGCTGGATATGCCAATGCAGGTCAGGTTTGTATTTCGGCACAACGCATTCTGACTTCTTCTGCGGTGAAATCGGATTTTGTCGATCTTCTGAAGTCCAAAGTCGAGGATCTAACAACCGGCAATCAGCTGGAAGACACGACTAAAATAGGACCGATGGTTCGCGAATCAGATGCGGCCCGAGTAGAAGAGTGGGTCAATGAAGCCGTCAGTCAGGGCGCCCGACTAGTGTGTGGCGGCCAGCGGCAGGGCGCCATTTATGCCCCGACTATTCTGGATGAAACTAAGCCGGATATGCTGGTCGTTAAAGATGAAATTTTCGGTCCCGCCATCGCACTATCTTATTTCGATGATGTCAATGAAGCAATCGCGATGGCCAACGATACGACCTACGGACTTTCTGCCGGCATCTTTACCCAGGACATTGACCGTGCCATGAAATTCGCCCGGCAAGTCGACAGCGGAAACATTCACATTAACTGGTCCAGCCAGTGGCGCGCCGACGCAATGCCTTACGGTGGTTTAAAGCATAGCGGAACCGGTAAAGAAGGTCCCAAATATGCAATTCAGGAGATGAGCGAAGAAAAAATGGTTGTCATGCACTTGGCCGATTAAGGTGCTAAGCAGGCTAACTCGCTGCAGCACAACGCTACTTCATCTGGTAGCGTTTCAATGTTCTACCATCGCGATATTTCCCGTTCTGCTTTGCCTGGAACATTTCATTGGTATGTACGTCAATCGCGGTCAAATAGTTCCCGCGATAGGCGGCGGTATCCAGACAGACCCAACCATCGAACACCAGCGGCTTCCCTGATTTCTGGGCTGTATGCCCACAAATGATACGTCGTCCGGACGGATCAGGCTCTTCGTCACCTTTGAGACGATCCCAGCGCAGTTCCTGAGGTGTCAGATCTTCTAACGGCACGCCGGGAACAGCCGTCGCATGCACAAAAATATCAGTCTCCGTCTGATAGTAATCCAGAGCCGTCACCATAAAAAGGCGATGCTCTTCGGGAATCAGATCGTAACGGCCGCCATACGAATCGAGGGCTTCCTTGCCGCCATGCTGCAACCATGTCGACTCCCAATGACCGCCATTCAGACCATCAAGCATCATCTCTTCGTGATTGCCCTTGATCATCACAAACTTGCAGGTCGCCTTCAGATCGAGCAAAATTTCAATGACATGCTTCGTACCTGGGCCGCGGTCAACAGCATCACCCAGACAGATAAAAGTATCATCCCGAGTTAACTCGAGATGATAGAGAATGGTTCCCAACGCTACATCGCAACCGTGAATATCTCCGATTACAAATGTCCGTCCTTTCTGTGTCGTTTGATCCATCATGCGACCGTATCAATTCGAAGGTAAAGTTACCGGCATCAGGATTTATCAGATTGACTGGGAGGCATAATCCGAGTTGGTTTAGAACTGGGCTCCCCTTTCAATAACTGTTGACGTGCCTGCGTTTGCTGTGCCAGTCCATGAATCCGGATGAATCCGAGTGCCGTCTCATGAGGAAACTGATCGCCTTCCTCATACGTCGCCAGTTCCGGGCTGTAGAGACTGTGCTCACTCTTCAAGCCTGTGACTGTGTGGTTTCCTTTATACAGAGAGACACGCACCGTACCAGAGACAAAGCGCTGGTTCTTTTCAACAAATCCCATCAAATCCTGATGGAAAGAGCTATACCAGAGACCGTCGTAAATAATGTCACTACAGGTCTGGCTGATAAATGTTTTGAATCGCAGTGCCTGCCTGCTGAGCGTCAGGTATTCCAGTTCACGATGTGCGTTATGCAGAATCACAGCAGCCGGGGCTTCATAAATTTCACGGCTCTTGATCCCTACCAGACGGTTTTCCACATGGTCGATTCGTCCGACGCCATTTTCTCCGCCAATTTTGTTCAAATGCAGAATCAGATCTGCGCCGTCCATTTCCTTACCATCAACGGCAATGGGACGTCCCTGTTCGAATTCAATTACCACTTCTACAGGTTGATCGGGAGCCTCTTCCGGGGCAACCGTCCATTTGTAAGCTTCTTTCGGAGGTGCGACCCAAGGGTCTTCCAGAACCCCGGCTTCCACAGAACGTCCCCACAGATTCTGGTCGATACTGAAGATGCTCTCTTTGGTCGCTTCGACTTCAATGCCATGGTCTTTAGCGTACTGTAATTCTTCCGTTCGAGTCCATTTCCATTCACGCACGGGAGCAATAATTTTCAGCTGCGGTGCCAGGGTTTGAAAGGAAACATCAAACCGAACCTGATCGTTACCTTTTCCTGTACAACCATGGGCCACGGCTGTCGCACCATGCTCCTTGGCGACTTCGACCATGCGGTGTGCAATCAGAGGACGTCCGAGTGCGGTCGCCAGTGGATACTTGCCTTCATACATGGTCCCTGCCATCAGTGAAGGCCAGACGAAGAAATCCACAAACATGTTTTTTGTATCTTCGATGACTGCTTCTACGGCACCAGTTTTGATCGCTTTATCTTTGATTCCATCCACATCGCGACCCTGGCCGAGATCACAGGTATAAGTGATCACGTCCATGTCATATTTTTCATTGATCCACTTAACAGCCACGGAAGTATCCAGGCCGCCACTGTAAGCCAAAACTACTTTTTCTCTTGCCACGAAATTCTACCAATCTTCTGGAATTGAAGGAGTAAAGATTCTATTTGATGGAATCTGCGAATGATGCAAATGTTACTATTATCAGTGCCTGTCCGCAATGCGCACCTTCCAACATTCTAGCCCCTCGCTCGGTTTATTAAAGTGTCTTCAGGACGTTTTCACCCGATAATGACAGTCTGAACGGCACATCTGTCACCGAGACGCAAGCCAGGTTCGGAACAAAACAAAACGCACCCGACAGGAAACCCGCCGGGTGCGTTTCAATCTATTAGAAAACGTGACGACACGTGACCTTAGTGCAGGTCGTCGTCATGATCGTCCTTACCCTTTTCAGCAATCAGGGCATCGCTGGTCAGCAGCAATGTTGAAACACTGGCAGAATTCTGCAGAGCAGAGCGTGTTACACGAGCCGGATCGATGATACCGCTTTTGACTAGATCTTCGTACTTTGAAGTCGCAGCATTGTATCCCATGTTGCCTTCAAGCTCAGAGACCTTTTCGCAAACGACACTGCCGTCATCGCCGGCATTGTTGGCGATGGAAGTCAGTGGAGCACGGCAGGCACGCAGAATAATCTCGTAACCTACTTTTTCTTCCTGAGAAAGACCAGTTGGCTTGCAGGCTGCAGAACAGCGAAGCAAAGCCACACCACCACCGGGAAGAATTCCTTCCGCAACAGCAGCACGAACGGCGTGCAAAGCGTCTTCAACGCGTGCTTTCTTTTCTTTCATTTCACTTTCAGTTGCGGCACCAACGTTAATTTGTGCAACACCACCAGAAAGTTTTGCAATTCGCTCTTCCAGCTTTTCTTTATCGTAATCGCTGGTAGAATTTTCCAGTTCACGACGAATCTGTTCGATACGGGATTTAATTTCACTCCCTTTACCACCACCTTCAATAATCGTGGCGTTGTCTTTATCCACCGAAACTTTCTTAGCCGTCCCGAGATCGGAAAGCTGAAGATTTTCAAGCTGAATTCCCAGATCTTCGAAGATTGCCTGTCCACCAACCATAATGGCAATGTCCTGGAGCATCGCTTTACGACGATCACCATAACCGGGTGCCTTCACAGCACAGCAGCGGAACGTACCACGCAGTTTATTGATCACGAGAGTCGACAGGGCTTCCCCTTCGATATCTTCTGCGATAATCAACAGCGGTTTGCCAGCGTTGACGACTTTTTCCAGTACAGGAACCAGGTCCTTAATGTTGGAAATCTTCTTTTCGTGAACCAGAACGTAAGCATCTTCCAGATCACAGGACATGCTCTGAGGATCAGTCACGAAGTAAGGTGAGAGGTAACCGCGGTCAAACTGCATCCCTTCAACGACTTCGAAGCTGGTCTGCAGGCTTTGGCCTTCTTCGACGGTAATCACACCATCTTTACCAACCTGCTCCATCGCATTTGCCAGGATCTTTCCGATTTCTTCGTCGCCATTGGATGCCACTTTTCCAACCTGAGAAATCGCCTTTTTGTTTTTGCACTCAATCGACATTTTCTGGAGCTTTTCCACAATGTCTTCGACGGCTTTATCCATACCTCGCTTCATTGCGATCGGGCTGACGCCGGCAACAACCGATTTCAGACCTTCATTGTAGATCGCTTCTGCCATAATGGTGGCAGTTGTAGTTCCATCGCCGGCAATATCTGAAGTTTTGCTGGCCACTTCACGAACCATCCGGGCCCCCATGTCTTCGAACTTATCTGATAATTCGATTTCACGGGCAACAGAAACACCGTCTTTAGTAACAGTCGGGGAACCAAAGCTCTTTTCCAGAATAACATTACGACCTTTAGGGCCCAGGGTCACGCGAACTGCTTTCGCCAGTTTGCTGATACCGCGTCGCATTGCTTCCTGAGCTTCCTGATCGAAGGCAATCATCTTTGCCATTTGACTATATCTCCATGTACTCAGTATGAAATTTGAAAGGAAGAGTAACCAGCCCACCTGCCAGACAGGGGGCCATTACCGCTAGATACAATGTGTGACAGATTAATAAGTTGCCAAAATGTCACTTTCGCGGAGCAACAGGTATTCTTCTCCGCCGATTTTAATTTCGTCCCCGCCATAGGGGCTGAAAATCACGCGATCCCCTTCTTTGACAGTTAATGGAAGCTTTGTTCCATCTGATTTGACATGTCCATCTCCGACCGCGACAACTTCACCACGCTGTGGCTTGTCCTGTGCACTATCAGGCAGAACAATACCACCGGCGGTGGTTGATTCTGCGACTTCTCTTTTCAGAACGACTTTGTCACCAAGAGGGACAATCCGGGCGCCTTTACTTGCCTTGGCAGCCTTCTTCGCCATTGGGATCTCCTAGATTTTCTTTGATTTCTGACTCAAATGTCTTCACATTGATTGTATTTATAATCTGTGGTGGCAAAAAGCCGCTCCACAACAACGCTACAGCAACTCAGATCACTTTCAGAGATCTCAGCGTGCTCTCTCTTGATGCGAACGCCGTGCCTATTTTGATATTAATCCATAACATCAATCATAATTTACATTTATCATCATTACCCTCGATTACAATTAATGTAACTTCCTGCCGGACAGTCTGACCAGGCTTCAATCCTGCTGCCAATTTGGCAGCAGTGGTGAACCGAATTTTGAGATCACCCCATTTGCTCCTGAACCGGCCCCCCTTTTCAAAACTTCTGCAAAATTAGAAGAATAATAATTGACACAACTGTTAAAATAGGTAATATCGACATTTGAAATAGCAAACAATCTCCCTGAAGCTCTCATTCAGGGCAGAGGACTTCTCTTCCTCACTTCTCAAACTATCTGCCTCACACACACTCTCTCTCTCAGTTTTTCATCTTCACACTATTGAGATAAGACTACGAGAGGAGTTTGACGTGTCTGAACCAAATGAGGCCCCCTTCCCATCCAATGAGATTCCAACCTTGGCGCACCGCGTAAAATGGGCGCATGAATTGACATTACAGGGAAAAAGAAACGAGGCACGCGCCTTGTTCTACGCTCCGGAAATTGAAGCACTTGAATGGGAACGCTGCCTGCACCTGGGCCAGTTTTTGCTGGAAACAGGGCATGCATCGGAGGCGATTGAACAACTCTCGATCACACTGGACTACGCACATCAACAGCAGGAAAACCTATTGCGTTCTGTCGTCTGCCACAATCTCGCAATCGCCTATCGCAAATTAGGATACTTTGAACTGGCAGCTCAATTCCAGCAATATTCCATTGCCTGGGGCGATTTACGATCAGCCGACCATCTCACACTAGAACAGGAAGTCGATCAACTCTCTGATGACGCCGCCTGTGATCTGACCGGGCGCGCTAATGATGCGATTATCCAAGGGGATTATCAACTGGCAGAACAACTACTGAACATTTCCCTCGCCCGGGAGATTCTTTATGGCAGCCCTGATGCCCAGGCAGCAGACTGGGGAAATCTGGGAATCATCCATGGTTTGCAGGGAAATCACGCACGAGCCATCAGCTATCTCTGGAAAGCCTACCTGCTGCACAAACAGACGTCAAATCTGTCAGCAATGGGACAGGATCTGGTTCATCTTGCGGAAATCTTCTGGGCAATAGGGCGTTTCCAACGTGCAACACGCTGCCTTTCGCGCTCAATTCGCTATTTTTCCCTCTGTGATCAGATGGATAATGAACAAAGTGCGTCTGCCCGCTTACACGAACTGCAGCGTCTGTTACAGGTCAAACTACATAACCCACTTCTGAACTAACCATATTGGCAACATGAAGATAAAGGGAGGGACCGTATGAATTTCCGTCATTGTCCACTTGCTAATTGCCCCCCTGTCTGTTGATAATTAGAAGACAAGCGAGGCCGATTGATTCCATTCACATCCTGATCCGGGACCAGATAATTCGTTCCGGCATTGATCGGCCCTCTAAAGAAAACGAACGAGCGATTTATCAAAGACATCTCGAAGGTCATTCATGCCCATTAAGGTTCGCTGTAAAGAATGTGATGCTTCATTTTCCGTTAAAGATGAGGCAGCAGGTAAACGGGTTCGCTGTAAAAAATGCAGCGCCCCAGTCAAAGTTCCCTCAGGCCAACCTAAAAAGAAACGTCGTTCCAAGAGTGATTCTGCCGACACCGATGATTTCTTAGCCAGTTTTGACATCGACAAGATCGAAGACAAAGAATCAAAAATCTGTCCCCGATGTGGATACGATGTCGACGAGGAAGATATCGAATGTGCCAACTGTGGAGTCGACTTGAGCACAGGGCGCATGAGCGAAGCAACGCGCCGAAAACGAAAACGAAAAGGTCCTACAGTTGAAGAATTCTACTCAAAATCCTGGGGAGATGCCTACCGTTTTCTGGGAAATCATAAAGGGCTTGCGATTAAGACGGCCATCTATTCTGTGATCGCCAGCTGCCTGTTTTTTGGGGCGATCTTTATGATGCTCTGGTGCCATCGCACGCCGCCGCGCGCGTTCTGGGGCTTTATTGCTTTCGTGTCGATTATGGCAATTCCAGGCTGGATCTGGTTTATCCAGACTGAAGTCGTCCGTTTCGCTTTACAGAAAAAAGATAAACTGAAGCGAATCAATTTCGACTTTTTTCTCTGCTCTGCCCTGGGAATTAAATTCATTTTCTGGGCAATTCTATTCAGCCTGCCTGCGCAAGCGATCTTTGGCTCGCTGGGCTTCTACTATATTGCAAACGGTTCGACGCCCGTCGGTGCGATCTTAATCGCCATTGGTTTTCTGCCAACCTTTTTCATGTTTCCCCTCGCGATACCACACATGACAATGGCAGATTCTTCACCCGGCTGGTTGCTACACAAGCTGGGAAAAATTTTTCTGACGCTATTTAAACCCGCACTCTTCTGGTGCTTCGTGTTTGTGATCACAAACCTGCCTGTGATCGGCTGTTTGGCAGGCATCGGTGCTGTCTATGGGAATGACCTGAATAAATTCTTCTCGAACGTCCGATACAATTCGTCAATTGCACGCGATAATTCGGAGAAGGAATACGCAGAAGAAAACAAGATTAAAGACTTTGTGGCAGGGCCCATGGTTGGCAAGACTCCCGCCGAACTGAACCCGAAAGTTCTGATCGTCCCTTCGGTACTCTGGCTACTTGCCTGCATCTTCTATGCACCGGCGATGATTTATAATGCACGAGTGAATGGCTTGCTGGCCGTTCACTGTAAACCAGACCTGGGACTGATTACCAAAACCCAAGAAACAAAGTACGTCTCCAAGGCAGAGCGAGAAAAGAGCGGCCCCACTACAGCTCGCTGGAAATTCGCCACGATTGGCGTCGCTGTAGGCTCAGGCGTAGGAATGGGGCTCTATTTCCTTATCCCCATGCTACCAGAAATTCTCCTGTTCGTTCTGCTTGGCATTACTTCCTTAACAATCCTGGGATGCTTTGGAACGACACTTGTTAAGATTAACCAGGAAGACGGGGCAGGCCAGTGTGCCCTTGGCTTCTTTATCTCACTCTATGCTTACGGAAAAGGCTGGGCTTATGCTGAACATGACAGGGATATGGGGCCAGTCATGCTCACTTGGACGATGTCTCTGATTGCTGGCAATATTTTATATCTGGGAATGGCCCAGCATGGAATTATTGAGGATGAGGCAATTCCTCCCGCCGCAAACGCTCCTGCCGATGTCCCAGCAGATGAAGCCGCTCCCTAATCCCGGAAATCCTCTTCAGCCGAAAGCCTCTGGTTGACAGTCCTGTCTGGTTGTTTACAATAGGGAAAGTTTTCACCGCTCTTCCCTCCTGCTCATCCAGCGGGCAAATGGAGTGGGTACTCCTGATTCACTCTCCTGCAACGACGTGATATCATCGGGAGCCAATTGACCGTGTTCCATTTGTTCTGAACAGTACCCACTCATCCACCCGATGCCATTGTCGCTCATCCTGTATAGCGCAAATTGTGGTGATGCTGTTTGATATTGGTCTCTCCAGAATGATAAAGTTCCATGAAACCACATTCCCACGATCTATTTGATGAATCCACCATGAGTTTCGGGGATCACCTCGAAGCCCTTCGCGTTCACTTGTGGAAAGCGCTGATCGGCCTTGCCATCTGCGTTGTAGGCGCTTTATTCATCGGCCATAAAATTGTCGCTGTTGTCCGTGCTCCCATTGATGCGGCTCTTAAAGAATACAATCTGGATCCCCGCACGGAAGAAAATTCAGAAGAGAAACAGCAAAAGACCGTTGCAGAGTTGATTGCCAGCCTCAACAGTCGACAGGAACACACAGCCGAGTCGAAAGCATTGCAAGAAATCCTGCTGGATTATCAGCACCGGATTGATAATCTGGAAGAAAAGATGTCAGAGCCGGTCACGCTGGCTGTGCAGGAAGCATTTACCACGATCTACCTGAAAGTCTCTTTCGTCGCCGGCCTGGTATTTGCCAGTCCCTGGGTCATCTATCAGATCTGGCAGTTTGTGGCAGCCGGACTCTACCCGCACGAACGAAAATATGTCTATGTCTATCTCCCCATCAGTATTTTCCTGTTCCTGGGAGGGGCACTATTCTGTTTTTATGCCGTGTTCCCCTTTGTGCTCAACTTCCTGCTGGGCTTTAACAAACTACTCGGCGTGAATCCCCAGATTCGGCTCTCTGAATGGATCAGCTTTGCGATCACGCTGCCGTTGATGTTCGGTCTCAGCTTCCAGTTGCCGCTGATCATGTTATTCCTGGAACGCATTTCGATATTTACCGTGAAAGATTATCACGAAAAACGTCGAATGGCGGTTTTGATCATCTCGGTCATCTCCATGCTGATGACCCCCGCCGATCCCATGAGTATGGTCCTGATGATGATGCCGCTGATCATGCTGTACGAACTCGGGATTCTGATGTGCAAATATTTCCCGAGTGCCAACGCCAGCCCATTTGAGACAGCTTAAAACCGGCCTGGTCAGGCTCATTTTCCTCTGTTCATGGTTTGATAAGTTCCATTACAATGCCAGCCCTCTGGAGCATTGGCTTCCGGAGAAACGATTGTATCGATCACCAGGCCATTGAGGTTGAACATGAATACTCCTGATCAAGAATCCGTCGTCGAACTGACTGACGCGCCTACCAAGAATAAGAAATATCTCAAAATCTCTATCGCCGTCTGCGTCATGATTGGTGCCGGTGTTTTGTTCTGGGAGGAGTTTCTGGAGGATCGTCTGGTCGCCAAACGCTGGGGCGTGGTGGAACCGGGCAAAATCTACCGCAGCGGTCAGGTCTCCAGCTACCTGATAGAACCGATGCTCCGTGAGAATAAAATCGAAAAAGTGATCGCCTTAAACGGAAGCGACTTAAACAAACCTTATCTCAAGTCTGAAGTCGAAACGGCACGGAAGCTGAAGATTGACCATCAGGTATTACATCTAATTGGTGATGGTACGGGCGATGTCGAAGACTATGCCGAGGCCGTTGCAGAAATCATGCGTTGTGAGAAAGCAGGTAAGCCCGTTCTCGTGCACTGTGCTGCAGGAGCCCAGCGGACAGGCGGGGTCGTAGCCGCGTATCGCATGCTGGTTCAGAAAAAGACTCCCGAAGAAGCATACCACGAACTATTACAATATGACTGGAAGCCTAAAAAAGATCAGGCGCTCATAGATTATCTCAATCAAAACCTGGCCACGCTTTCCAAACTGCTGGAACAGAAAATCGAATGGTATGAACCGCCGGAAACGATTCCCGTCATCGGCAAGTAAACCATATCTTGCCCCATGGGCTAAAGATTTCATTTCGTGAGACACTATTTTCGCAAATTGGCAAACTGATTGCGCAGATATTCCTGAACCGTAATGGTATTCACGTCTTTGTTTTTGCGCAACGTTTCCCAGTGATGAATGAGTCCACGGTCTTTGTTGTCCAGCTTCCAGTGGATTTTGTGTTCTGCCCTTAAATGCAGCTTCTCTTCAAGCCGGGTCTGTAATTCCACTTCGATCGGAATCAGATCACGCGACCGAAGCTCCTGGTTCAAGGTAACCCGCGACCCTGGAGGCAACGTGTAAGGATGCAACACATAATTCAATCGGGCCATCCAGTCTGCAAACCGCAAATAGGTTTCAACCGACTCCTTCTGATCGGGGGCAACGCACTGGACTCGATAATTTATCAACTTGCTCTCCAGCGTTAACTGGTTTCTGGTATTATCAAACGCAATCTCAAATTCCGGATCGAGTTGAAATTTCAATTGCGCAGCGATTTCCTTCCCCGACGATTCCTGTCTTTTGATTTTATCGTGAATATATTCCTGGGTCTGGTGCCGCGCGACGTTCAACAGGTTTTTAATTTCATCGAAATTGATCACTGCTTTAATCATACGTGATTCATTTAGAATGATTAAACGCTTTTGCGCTGGATCAAAGATCGTGACTTCGCCGAGACCATCCACATGGTCGTACACTTTCTCAGCGTGAAAAATCGAGACGCTGCGGGAAACAATCGTCGGATCCACATTCGTTTGATGATGATAAACAGTTGTGCGAATTCGAAATTCCTGTGCCATGCATGTATTGATTCCCACAACATGCGCAACTGCAAACATGCCAATGACGAGAAATGATCTCCACATAACGGCTTTACTTCCCTGTGATAAAATTAACGAACGACTGTTGCTTTCACAGAATGTGAATACAACCAGCGGTGATTCGGTGAGTGATTTTTTGAAATTTGAGTGAGATGTGAAAGAAGAGAACGGGAGCCTAAAAAAAAGCCGGTTTTGCTGCAAGAGGAACTTTAAGCCAGCGGGAGCATTGCTGCCATTAAAAAGCCGGAGCAACACACCAGGACGGAAAACCGTAACCCATTACAAAAAAAGCACTTACAATCATTCACAAAAGCCGATTACGCGAAACGTTCTGCCTCTGAACAGGCTCCGGTTTCTATTTTCTTACCTGAACTTCATAATAAGTTTCCATTCGCAGTATTCCACAAAATCATTTTCATCTCAATTTCGAACGAAAACAGGACGAATTATGAGTTCTCAGTCTGGAAAAAAATCACAAGACCCTGCACTGTTGCCAGTGACCTATCACCTGAAACTCCCCAGAGATATTGTGCCAGAGGAAATCCAGCAGAAAGTAACGTCTGCAGAGAAAGGCCACGTTCTATGCGATACCTATCCTTACCGGACCAAACTGAGTCGCAAGAAGTATGAACGGGAAATCAAACCATTACAAATCGAACTATTAAAGTTACAAAAATGGGTACAGTTAAATGGCGAACGCATCGTCATCCTGTTTGAAGGACGCGACGCGGCTGGTAAGGGAGGTACCATCAAACGCTTCATGGAGCATCTGAATCCACGGGATGCCCGGGTTGTCGCGTTACCCAAACCAACGGAAACCGAACGGGGGCAATGGTACTTTCAGCGTTACATTCAACACTTGCCGACCAAAGGGGAACTCGTTTTTTTCGATCGCTCCTGGTATAACCGCGGTGTAGTGGAACCAGTCATGGGTTTTTGCCGACCTACCGAGCACCATACATTTCTCCGCGAAGCACCGCAGTTAGAAAATATGCTGGTCAATTCCGGGATTCATCTGTTTAAACTCTGGTTCTCAGTCAGCCGAGAGGAACAGTTCCGCCGGTTCAAAGCGCGCGAGACCGATCAATTAAAGCAATGGAAACTCAGTCCGATAGACATCAAAGGGCTTGGACTCTGGGACGAATACACCAAGGCTCAGAATGCGATGTTCATGGCCACCGACACCAAAGCCTGCCCTTGGACGGTGATTCGATCAGATGATAAAAAACGTGCTCGCCTGAACTGCCTGCGGTATGTCTTGAATCACCTCAATTATCCCAACAAAGATGAGGCACTGGTCGAAGATTTTGACTCACAAATCATTGGCCCCAAAGAAGTGATTTACGATACCAGTGAATGGTGAACCACAACTCATTCTGCCCTGACGATGAGTGCGTATTTTAATACAGTAAAAACTTCGCACGTCTGACCGCGAATTCGGCCAGTTCCTGTTGGGACAAAGCCTGTATCGCGAATACAGATTGACCAGCGACGACAGCATCAAAGACACGCTGATTCCCCAACAAACGGTTAAAGCTTTTGGTCTCCCACTGATCAGGAAACAACAATCGTAATTGATGGGCCACTTCCAGTCCGGTACGCACCGATTGAAACTGTCCCCGATCGGTGATAATAAAATTCACTCCCCCGCACAGCTCTCCTGAAAACTTACTGGACTCGGGTGTAAATTGAACGGGCACAAATCGGACTCCCGATAAACCGGACCGATTTAACTGCCGCGCCAGTTTCATCCCATCCAGCCAGGGAGCACCAATCCATTCAAAGGGAGTATCCGTTCCCCGACCGACCGAGAGATTGGTCGTTTCCAGCAAACCGATACCCGGGTAAAGAACGGCTTCATTCAGGTTCCGCATATTGGGAGAGGGATTCACCCAGGTCAGACCGGTCTCATCATAATACATGTCCCGTTTCCAGTTCTTGAGGGGGATCACCTGTAAATCTACATTGATCTTTAGCTCCTCATTAAACATCCGCGCCAATTCTCCGGCCGTCATGCCATGGCGAACGGGAATACGATGATAACCCACAAACGACTGTGATCCCTCCTCAAGGACAGGACCGGCAAAATCGACACCGTTGATCGGGTTCGGACGATCAAGCACAATGAATTTGATACCCTGTTTTTTTGCCGCCCGCATCGCGTTTCCCATTGTGGAAATATAGGTATAAAACCGTGTGCCGATATCCTGAATATCAAATACCAGTACATCCAGATCCTGCAGGCTCTCTGGTGTGGGTGTCCGCGTTTTTCCATAAAGGCTGAAGATTTTCAGGCCGGTTTTCTGATCAGTGGAATCGTCGATTTTCGCCACGTCCAGTTTACCGGCAAATCCATGCTCGGGGCTGAATAAGGTTTTTAAGTGAACGCCGGGAGCCGCTTGCAGGAGTTGTACCGTACTCTTCCCATCACGGCTGACGCCGGTGTGATTGGTAATCAGCCCAATCCGTAAACCTTTCAATGGTTTGAACTGCTGCTGGCGTAAAACATCAATGCCGGTTAATACCTCTAACTTGTCACCTGAAACCGCAGCCCCCCCTGTCTGTGGTTGTACGCGATCGTTAATTGCCGCGGCGGCGATGGTTCCAATACGCCCTGCGAGCGAATTGATCGAACCTTTTCCATCCGGATGAACCCGGTTGCTGAGAAAAATTACAAACAGCCCCTGCGCAGGATCAATCCACATTGACGTCCCCGTGAAACCACCGTGCCCAAACGCCTGACGTGAAAATAAATCACCTCGATTGGAAGAATAACGCGATAATTTATCCCACCCCAAACCACGGATCACATCCACTACGGGATAATCGCGGGTCATGATGTCCACGGTCGCCGGCTTCAAAATCTGAGCTCCACCATAAGTGCCCTGTTTGAGCAACGCCTGTGCATAAACGGCCAGATCTTCCGCAGTCGAGAATAACCCCGCATGCCCGGCAACTCCGCCCAATGCGTAGGCCCGCGGATCATGCACTTCGCCTTGCATCCAGCGTTTTTCACGTTGCTGAGTTGTAGCCGCCCGTTTTCGCAACTCCGCCCCGGGTAGATAACCAGTCTCTTTCATCCCCAGAGGCTGAAAGATATTTTTGCTCGAATATTCATGAACTGTTTGTCCCGTTACGCGTTTTACAATCTCTGCCAGTAAGATGAAGCCAACGTCGGTGTAAGCAAAACGGGTTCCCGGTTCGTAGTACAGCTTCAAAGCATAAATCCGTTCCATCGCTTGCTCGGGGCCATCCCGATAATCCTTCATTGAATTATCGGGAATCAGGCCTCCCTGATGGGTCAATAATTGATAAACGGTCACATCCTGTTTGCCGTTCGCAGCAAATTCCGGTATGTACTTCGAGACAGGATCGCTGAGCTTAATCTTTCCCCGCTCCACCAGCTGCATCACACTCGTCGCAGTCGCAACAGGCTTCGTCAACGAGGCCATATCAAATAGCGTGTCAGTCGTCATCGCGATTTTTTCAGGCTTCAGTTGACGATCGCCAAAAGCTTTAAGAAATACGATCTTTCCCTGATATCCTACCAGCACGACGGCTCCGGGCATCGAATTGCGTTCCAGACCGCGTTGAACGACAAAATCAATGAACGCCAGTCGTCCCGCATCCATGCCAACAGCTTCCGGCCTGGTGAACGGCAATCGACGCGGAACTTCTGCATGCCCATTCTGTAAGCTGAGAACAACAGACAGAAAACAGATGATAAACAAAGCATGACTTCTCATAGATTCATCCCACTGCGATACTCAAATTGAGAGATATTGTCGTGACAATGATTACTCTATTTCCCATTGAAATCGAGCCGCCATCGGCATTCGACGTCCTGACCCAAAAGCGCGGGTAGACAGTTTGATCCCCGGAGGCATCTGACGCCGTTTAAATTCATTTCGATCCAGCTTATTGGCAACCCACCGAACTGTTTCAATGGGATATTCTCTGGCCAGGCTCTGAACGGAAAGCTCGTCTTCGATCAGGCCTTTCAGAATGGAATCCAGTAAATCATAAGGGGGCAATGAGTCCTGGTCGAGCTGATTCGGCGCCAATTCCGCACTAGGTGCCTTTTTCAGAATATGTTCGGGAATCAGCGTGCGCCCCCCTCTCTGGTTTACATGCTCGGCGACTCGGTAGACGTCACGTTTAAAGACATCACTGAGCACGGCAAAGCCCCCCGCCATATCTCCATACAGTGTGCAGTAGCCGACTGCCAGTTCGCTTTTATTTCCGGTCGCCAGAGCCATCCAGCCATGCTGATTACTGCGAACCATGACATTCGCTCCGCGAATTCGAGCCTGCAAATTCTGGTCGGCCAGTCCCGCCGGCTGGATCTTTAAATCGTCTCCGATCACAGGCAGGTTCTCAAAAGCACGATGTACTTCGTCAATGGGAATGATTTCATAATCCAACCTCAGATTTTTCACCAGCTCCAGCGAATCAGCTACACTATGTTCGCTACTATAACGACTCGGCAGCAACAACGCATGCACGCGTTCGGGGGCGATCGCCTCAGCAGCGATCGCACATGCCAGCGCACTGTCAATTCCCCCCGATAAGCCCAGCACACAATCGGCAAAGCCGCATTTGTACATGTAATCACGTAAGCCAAGGACGAGCGCCTGAAATAATTGTTCCTCGCGAGAACTCGTTTCGATTTCAAGTGAGACCGCTTCCAGAGACTGCTCTGTGTCATATACTTGCAGGCCTTCTTTGAACCCGGGCATCTGCAGTACGATCTGGTTGTTCTGATCGGTCACAAAGCTATGGCCATCAAATACCAGGTCATCATTGCCTCCCACCTGATTTACGAATAGATAGGGAACAGTATATTGACTAACATGCGCATCCACAATTTGATGACGGCGTTCTCGTTTATCAATCTCAAACGGACTCGCTGAAATATTAATCAGCAAATCAGAACCAGCGTCTGCCAGGATCTTCACCGGATCAGGCAACTCCAATGGTTGGTTGTGATAAAATGTATCCGGCTGCCCCCACCAGGCATCTTCGCAGATATGCAATCCCAGCTTCAGGCCCTGAAATTCAATCGGCTTGATCTGTTTCAAATCGCCGTGTCGAAAATAACGCTGCTCGTCAAACACATCGTAATTGGGAAGTAGCAATTTATGAACGCGGGACACCACTTTCCCCTGATGCAGCAAGCTGGCGGCGTTGGCGATCCGTCCTGCTGGCAGATCACGCCCAGTTGGATGCCCGAGGATGACACCAATCTCCGATTTGATGTCTCGTGCCAGGCGTTCGACGGCCCGGTCACAGGCTTCGATAAATCCTTCCCGCAAAAGAATATCTTTGGGAGGATAGCCACAGACGACCAGTTCTGAAAAAAGGACCAGATCAGCGCCCGCTTGTTCTGCCTGCTGTACCACTTCCCATATTCGCTGACAATTTCCAGAGAGATCTCCCACTGTTGGATTCAGTTGTGCCAAGGCAATTTTCACAGACGTTCTTTACTCCTGAAACAGATGCTATCGGTATAGCGATTTTAACGGTCGTTCTGGCTGTAGCACCAAAGCTCGCCAAAAAGTAGCGTACTTTCAATGGCACTTCTAAAAAAACGGTACGAATTACTGACTTTTTTTTGACCCGATCAGAGACTCGAACTAAGTTTAAGTGAGCAGATCCATATCTCTCAAGGGAACAGGGCTATCGTCTATGCCCACTTAGTATTGATTCCCCACCTCGAATCATCCCGGGACTGAGATCTCTTATGACACATTCTAGAAAAAGAGCGTCAACAGAAACAGGCACACGACCATTACTGAGTCATACTTCGATCCTGATTATCAGTATCTTTATTCTCGGAATGGCAACGGGAGAGCTTTCTACCCTGCCTGCAGACAGCACCTTTCTGATGATGGGCGTGTTTGGCCTCGTTTCGTATTTCGGGCTGGGTGCCCTAGCCTCCACAAGAGAACGCAAACGGCGTAAGCAAGTTCTGGAGCAAAAAGGAGAGGCACTGGCAGGACGGCTTGATCGTCATTTAACCAATGACACTCAAACCAATACCCCTCAACATGTCGCATCGGCGCCCCCTGATCAATGCAGCCAATACCAGACGGTCAACACACAACCTTTCCCATATCGAAACCGCTTATAAACTTCTGCCTGTTTGCCTGGTGCCATCAATGGAAAACGGCTCTAAGCGGAATCGTTGCCCGCTTAGAGCCGTTTCTGATTTCACTGAACAAACTTTAGTTAGCAGAAGGAGGACTGACTCGTCGAACGCGACTTAATGCATTCTTCGCAGCAGTTCTGACTTCGGAATTCGTATCAAACCGTGCCTTCTGGAGTTCGGGAATCGACTTGTGAGCATAAGGCCCGATTTCTCCCAAAGCATAGGCGGCTCCGGCACGAACCTGGCTGGCTTTATCCTGCAAAGCAATAGACAAAGCAGCAATGACCCGATCATCTTCCGGCTTGAGATCAGCCAGACTATAGCTGGCCAACCAGCGGATATTCACATCCTTCGACAGCAGGCAATCCGCCAGTGTTTTATTGGCCTGGTATTTCCAATCAGCATTCTGGGCCAGTAATTCCGCAGTATGCAGGCGGACATACTCATTATTGTCAGACAGAGACCGAACTAGAATCGGAGTCAATTCCTGAGATTGGAAACCAATCTGAGCCAGGACCGCGGCAGCAAAGGAACGATCGCTTTCCACTGAGGAATTCATGGCATCGATCAATGTGGGAATAGAATCATCGGTATTCCCTTCAATTTTCCATAAGGAGAACGCACACTGAATCCGGACTCCCATATTCTCATGCAATGAAAGAGATCTCAAGGCAGGTACAGAAGCAATCGCTTCCCCTTCCATTGCTCCCAGACGCTGAATCGCCTGCTTGAGCATCGGAACTTCAATCGAATCGAGTTGTCCGACCAGTCTTCGTACTTCCCCTTTCGCATCCGGACACATTCCAACCGCTGTCATGGGTTGAGTGACTTCCGGTTTGGGTTGACTCACAACCGCATTCTGCACAAAAGGTTGTTTGCTTTGTACGACCGGCTGCACTTCAATCTGACGTGAAACAGGACTGATTGTTGTTGTTTTCATTTCAGGATCAATCGGATTCCACTTACCAATCCGAGTCACAGCCCGCCCTTCAAACGGCGATGCAACGGCGGCGAACTGATTTGAATTCTGATCCTGTTTTTCGAACGGATTTTCCTGTTGAACTTCTGACACCGTCTGCTCAACCAGTTGGAATCGAGGCTGCTCGCTGGTCAGTTCTGCTTCAGGAGGTGTGAAATCGGCAATCAGTTCGTTCTGTAATTCACGCATCAGTTCATAAGCAGAACGTTTCTTTTTCTCTTTTCTCTGAACCGGTTTTGACTCAACCCGGGCGACCTGCTGTTCTCGAACGATTTCCACTGTTTTTTTCTCTCTCGCAACAGTCTGCTCCAGCCGTTTCAGATCATCGTCGGTCAGTTTCCTGAATCCCACTTCTTCTTTCGCTTCAGGACGGGCTTCCGCCTTGGCCAACAGTTCCTCAAAGTCTACTTTTTCTCGTTGTATTTGTGGCTTTGCTTCCTGTGTCTGTGCTACTTCCGCCTGCGGTTTTTTAAACGCTGATTCAGCCAAAGCCGGATCTGTTAAAAATGGATTCTCGATTTCCTTTCCGACATTCTTTTTGGCCAGATTGTCTCGAATCACGCGGAACGGAGAATCCTTTGTGTCTACAACTTCGATCTTCGGCTGCTGAGCCTGCTTCTTCTGATCGGACTGAGCGACAGATTTTTCAGTGACTTTTCGAAAGAAGTCTTTTTCCATTCCTGCCGTACTCAGTTTCTGCTTTCTCTGCTGAGACTGGGAATGATTGACCATTTTCATGTCCGTTTTCGCAGCTTTCAAGGTTGGATCACTCGAGAGCTGGGCGATATTCTGTTCCACTCGCTTCAACAATTGCTCATTCAACTTATAGGCGTTGGTGCCCTTCTTTAACTCTCCCCGACCACCAACAGCCATTTTGCTGCTCGCCAGAGCCTTCTGATATTGCTGTAACGCCTGCTGTTTTTCTCCACGCTGTGAATGCAGATGTGCAATAATTTCATGCGCTTCTGCAGGCGTGCTGATCTTACAGAGCTGTGTATAGCTCTCTGACATTTTTCCCTGAATCCCAAGCACAGTTGCCAGACGCGTTACTGCACGCTCACTCTTCGGATCAAGATCAACCGACTCCTGCAGAATTTCTTCTGCCTGCTGATACTTTTTCATCTTGTAGAGTGCATAGCCATAATCACTCAAGAGTTCCGGATTTTCAGGAGTCAACTCCTGGGCTTTTTTGAAATACCCCAACGCTTCCTCGCGTTCCCCCAGTCGATAACTGACAATAGCCAGCCTGTGACAGGCAAAGGCGCGTTTCGGATCTGCCTTATGAATTGTTTCGTAGGCTTTCTTCGCCTTCTCCAATTCTTTTTTGTTCTCCAGCTCCTGAGCAGCGACCATTTTGCTGTCCAGGACTTTTTGCCTGGTGGATGACGGGAGCATGGCTGTGGGCATGTGTGAACAACCAGCGAACGGAACAGCGACAGACGCTGAAAGAACTGCGGCCCAAATACTGCAGCGCTTCATTATGAAATCCTCGAAAAAGACACGTCGAGAGCGATTAGTTTGTTTTAGCCGTTTCGTGAATACGATTCCCTGGAAACATCTGAGAGCCAGTTCAAGTTTTGTCCGAGTAGACCACTCTACCGGGCGCCATTCCATTTACATCGATCATGTCAAATGAAATGTTTTGAACGACCACTCACGGCCTAATGAATAGTTCGGTTATTCACGTTGTGCTGATACAAGGGGAACCACAGAATATCGCGCTCATAACGAAGATCGTGCCGAAAGAACTGGTTGTACCGCATAAAAAAACAAGGCAACGTCTTCCGAAAAGCTAGAGTTTGACGATTATCCGAAATTTGCCACCAGGTAGTCGAATCACTAAGCTGATGGTTCTAAAGCGGATAAAATGAGATTCAGCATCTGACGGGCGGCGGCAAGCTGCCTGTGCTGCCGGAGTGTGAAATCAGCACCAGTCTGAATATCGAGCGGCATTTCTTCCATCAGAGCATCACATTGAAAGGTTTTCACGGTAAAAAGTTCGGGAGGACTATCGAAACCGGGCACCGTTCGCATCGCGACTGCAATACAAATCACCCCATCCTGTTGCTGGGGGGCATCCGGCCCCAGATGCCCCGTTATCGAAGCAGCCACCGATGCTTCCGGGGTTTGTCTCAAAACTCCCAGTGCCATCTCGCAAGCGGTCTCAATGCTCACATCCGTATATTCCTCCAATGTTTCCGGCTTCACTCCAAGCCATTTCATTTTGGTATCCCAGCGGTAAACCACTGCAGAACCACAAAAGTACTCAGAAATCCCGGGCAAGCTCGTTAATAAGTTCGCAACCAGGCCTCCGGTACAGCTCTCAGCAAGAACCAGTCTCTGCCCCTGTCGTGTCAGGGCCCCTTTGACCTGTGTCGCAGCCTGGATTAAAAACTCGGGTAACATCGGGATCTCCCAAAAAACAACCTTCTGCCCTCGATTGATAATTTACACATCACGCCATCTATTCTACAGTGTGGACGTTGTAATTATTACCTTCTCGCAGAATCTGAAAGTTCCACTTCCCGAATCATGTCGCGTTCTAAACCTACCAAAGACCTCAAACCCTATTTTCAAACTTTAGAAGATCTGGAAGGTCCCTTCGACTGGTCTGATTTCTTTGACAATGACAATCCGGTGGTTCTGGACGTGGGAGCCGGTCGTGGTTTATTCTTGTTCAATGCCAGTGGCGCCAGCCCCGATAAAAACTTTCTGGGTATGGAAATTGATTACCGTGAAGGGCGGCGGGCTGCGACAAGATTACTCAAAGCCGAACGGCCGAATGCCCGCGTATTGGGCGGCGATGCTCGCATTGCCTTTGATAAATTCATCTCGGATTCTTCAATCTCGGAAGTACACGTTTACTTCCCTGATCCCTGGTGGAAAAAACGGCATCATAAACGCCGCATCTTTACGGATGTCTTTGTTACCCGGATCACCAAGGCACTCAAGAATGGTGGAGAACTTCATTTTTGGACTGATGTGGAAGACTATTTCGAACGAGTCAAAAATCTGATGGACCATGCCCCTCAGTTTGTTCAGCGGGAAGCGCCGCAGGAGAGCCTCCCCGAACACGACATGGATTATCAGACCAGCTTCGAACGAAAAAAACGAAATGAAGGCTGGAAAATACACCGTGGGCTCTGGGAACTTCAAAAGTAAACCACGCCGTACTAGCCCATTCGTTGCCAGATCAGTTGTCTAAAACGGCCTGCTGCAAATCGATCGGTCGGTTAAATTTGGCCCGACGTCCGATATGATACCACCAGATCCCTCGAATCGGATAAAACAGTACCGACCGGACATGTTCGTGCTGTTGCTGAATGCTGCTGAGATAGTCTTCTTCAAAACACGGCAATTGCTCCCGCAGTTGAAGATGTTTGATTTTCATCAGATCGTCGACCGCAGTCAGGTGCTTATCACTTAGAAGATCTGTCTGCTCAATCCCAAACGACTGCACAAACCGCCGGGGAGGCGCAGGAAAAATCAACGACTCCCGATCGTTGGCCGTCACCAGAGAATAGTCTTCTTCAAAGACTGTCGTAAAACTGTGAAATCGTCCGTAAGGCGACAGTGTGACTTGAAAAAAAGTCGCGTCATTCACACTCTCCCAGGCAAGAATAAAATTCTGTTGCCAACGATAAATGCCCACCATTTCATACCGCATTGACTGAGCCCAATCGGACTCGATCTTACATTTTTCCGTCAGAAAATCATTCCAGTCTTCTTCAGGCAACAAGATTAATTGAGGAGACCTCATATGTTGAATCGCATAATAAATCAGAATGGGAATCAAAACGAACAGATAACAGACAATGATTCCCAGTAAGATCCATAAACCATTGATAAAATTGGCGTTAGCCAGCATAACCCGATTCCGGAAAAAATAAGTATGACCGTCGATGAACCACTTACGACGCGATTGCTCGTTTAAGATTTACTTATTTTCTCACCCATGCGATCAATTTTCCAGCCTAAAAGTTTAGCGTTAATTTTATCACTCAACGCATGGCACATCTCCAGAAATGCATCGGTAGCCCGATCTTCATTCAATTCGTGTGCTGAGAACTGCTCCAATGTACTCTGACGTAGACTGGTTACGTCATCGAGCAGCGTCTGTAACGCAGGACCATCATCCTGATTGTTTCCATCTACCTGCATTTGTTTGTTTTCAATCTCCACAAGCTGCCTGATATAGCGATCCAACCTGTGCTCCTTTGCTTTAGAACGCCGCTTCTGAACCCATCGAAATAACAAATAGGCGGCAATCAGCACCGATACAAGAAATGATCGCATCCCCTCTGTTGCTTCGACAAAATCAGAATTCAGAAATGGTTTCAGTTCAGGGTTATAAACATGATCTGCACCAGAATGCACGGGAAAGCCCTGATTGTCTTGGGCAAATTCATATCCTGCAGCAAACAGTTCGTTTAAATGCATCTGACGCGAAAAATTCTGATGCAGAATAATCCCAGTCACTTCTGCAATTAGAGGATCAGCCAACGATTGCCGCGTCAGTAGATGCGCACCACAGGCAACGGTCTGCAGATTACTTTCCGGTACAATCGGTTCCTGCGTTCGAAACATACCAGCTGGAATTTCATATTCATAAAAATGAGATGCCTTCCGAGTCAGTGCACCGGTAAAGGGAATTTCCAGAATGCGATAATTGCCTGTCTCCAGTAAATCATGCAACACAGGCGCTTCGATCCCTACTGTCACGATCGCCGCATCCAGTGTCTTCTCTTCAAATTGATCTTCGATTTCGTGATAGGATAAATATGCGGGTTCGATCTGATCCATGTTGAGTTGTAAATGTCGTAAGAGCGGCAGGCTGGCTGCCAGATCTCCCGATCCCTGATCACCAATGGCAATTCTGCGCCGCTTGAGATCTCCTACACTTTTGATGTCGGAATCAGCGGGCACAATGATATGCAAAACCTGTGAATATAGATTCGCAATGAAACAGATCTGATCCTCTGGTTGCACCATCAACTTTGGCTGCGCTTTCCTTTCTGGTTTCAGTATCGATAACGCATCCTCGGCTCCCGGCTGGTAAAATGCCAGATCGACTTTTCCATGACGTAATAATTCCAGGTTTTCCAGCGAGCCTTTCGTCTCCAAAATTTGCACGTTGATCGGCAAGCGTTGCTCCAGCATCGCTTTCAGTTGCACAGCCATTCCATGATATCGACCTTCTGGATGACCGGCGGCAATGGTAATCTGAGTCGGAAATGCCGTCATCCAGCGATAGGTCTGATGCAGGATCACCGGCAAGAAAATGAGCAGGAGCACAATCAGAATTTTAAATAAAGAACGTTTCATATCTATCTTCTTCGATGAATTCTCAAAAATAGTAATCCCTGATAACCTCAGCAGAATGTGCACAGAATATCATACTGATTTGCGCTGAGGTTATCCCCTTTACAGGCGGAAATTGATGGTTTCCTTCTTAAAAACGAAACTCACCCCAAAGAGTATTAAACTGTTTTTGGATTTCCCGACTTTGCAGTGCCGTTTGCCTTGGCGCGATTTTTTGGCGAACTATGCTAAGGGACGATACCTCTGTATCATTAGGGAGTCGTTGTGATTTCCCTGACCTTTTTTCCATGTATTTATTAAGCGAGTGAGTTCCATGTACCGAGTCCTGATCACGGACAACCTTTCGCCAGCCGGTCTTAAAGTTCTTGAGGACAATCCGGAAATTGAATTGGATATCCGCTCCGGTCTTTCGCCGGAAGAAGTACGGGAAGCACTCAAGTCGGCAGACGGAATCATTATTCGTAGTGCCACGAAACTGACAGAAGAAGTTCTGAAAGATCAGCCCCGATTGAAGGCGATCGTACGAGCCGGTGTTGGCGTCGATAACATCGACCGTGCTGCCGCCACACGGGAAGGGATCGTTGTGATGAATACGCCGGCTGGAAATACCACCAGTACTGCGGAACAGACGATTGCCTTAATGATGTCACTGGCCCGTAATATCGGCCCGGCTTACGCCACCATGAAAGAAGGAAAATGGGAGCGTAAAAAATTGACCGGAACTCAGGTTGCCGGCAAAACTCTGGCAATCATTGGGTTAGGTCGAATCGGACTTTCCGTAGCGCAACGGGCACAAGGTTTGGAAATGAAGGTCATCGGATATGATCCCTTTATGTCAGCCGAACGCGCAGCCGAGTATGGCATTGAGCTCTATAAAGAAGTCGATGAACTGGTCAAGCACTGTGACTTCCTGACGGTGCATACTCCCTTAACAGACGAAACACGTGACCTGATCAATGCCGAGCGCATCGCCACGATGCGTCCTGGAGTTCGAATCATCAACTGTGCACGGGGAGGTATTGTTAATGAAGACGATCTGGCCGATGCACTGGAATCTGGTAAAGTCGCCGGCGCAGCCTGTGACGTTTTCACACAGGAACCCCCAGAAAACCGGCGTCTGATCAATGCCCCGAACATGCTCGCAACACCGCACCTGGGCGCTTCAACCGATGAAGCTCAAGAAATGGTCGCTCTGGAAGCCGCAGAAATCATTTCCGACTTTCTGACGAAAAATGAAATTCGTCACGCCATCAATATGATTCCTGTTTCAGGAGCGGAGATGGCAGATCTCAAACCACATATCGAACTGGGACATCGACTGGGACTGTTCTTATCTCAACAGACTAAAGGCAGTCTTAAGAATGTTCAAATTCAGTATCGCGGAGAAGTAGCTGAAAAACAGACTAAACTGATCACTTCCAGCTTTGCCGCCGGTTTGCTCTCCAACGCCTTCGAAGCCGACGTGAATATCGTGAACGCCACTGTCTTCGCGAAAGAACGTGGCATCGACATTTCGGAATCTCGCTCAACAGAAGCGGGTACGCTTTCAACACTGATCAGCGCCACCGTTGAAACCGAAGACGGAAAATGCTCTGCTGCTGGTACGATCTTCGGACAGGACTTCCTGCGTCTGACAAAACTGGACGAGTTCTACCTCGATGCGTACCTTGATGGCAACCTGCTGATTTATCGGCACAATGATGTCCCCGGCCTGATCGGCTATATCGGCACTGTCCTGGGTAATCACAATGTCAATATCGCTCATATGGCTTTAGGCCGCCTGCAAAACCAGCCGGGTGGCGAAGCCATCGCGGTCCTCAATGTGGATGGCGAAGTTCCTGAAGCGGCAATCGCAGAAGTTTCCAGCCATAAAGAAGTTTCCTGCGTGAAACTCATTAAAATGCCGCCTGCAACCGCTCCGCTATCCTGGTTGCAATAATCTCATATTGGCTTAATAGTCGCTTCATCAACACTCTTTGAGACTGATGAAGCGACTGATCCATTTCAGTATACATTTTGCCCCATCTCCCCGGTAACAGTTGATCGGGATCCCCCCCAAAGTGTAAAATATCTGCGGTAAAGGTACGCGCCTGATTCAACTAAGGATTTTGCAAATTTTAATTGACTGCAGCACCAGTTAAGGTATTATGCCCGTCAATTCAAATGTTTCTTTACTATTGAGTCGCTTCGATTTTCATCGTACCCCGATATTGCCATAACCTTGCTCAATGATCTGGAGGGTGGGCGGCATATGATATCTGCAACTACCGGTAAGGCACAGTCCAGCGCCATGCAGGCGAGCGTGTTGGCGTTGAACAAGACTTATTCGCCGGTTCACGTCATCTCCGCCAAGCGGGCCTTTTGTCTATTGAGTAAAGACATTGCGGAAGTCATCAGTGTGGAAGATGGCACCTTCATGAACTATGACTTCGGTTCCTGGATTGAAATCAGTGGGCTGAGGTCAGAGTTCAATGAACGAACGGAACTGGAAGACTGGATTCTGACCGTCAATTTTGAAATCCAGGTTCCCCGTGTCGTTCGCCTGCTTCGCTATGATCGCATCCCCAACAATACCATCAAGTTTAACCGCCGCAACATCTTTATCAGAGACAGCTATCGCTGCCAGTACTGCCAGAAGAAATTCGGGGTGAAGCAGCTTAGTCTGGATCACGTCGTCCCCCGCTCTCACGGAGGCGGCATGAGCTGGGAAAATATTGTCAGTGCCTGTCGCCGTTGTAATACCAAAAAAGGAGGTCGCACGCCCTCTCAGGCTGGCATGAAACTGCTGCAGAAACCGGCAAAACCCAGTCGTAATCCGGTTCTGCTCCAACAGGTAAAGCATGAAAAATATGCTTGCTGGAAAAATTTTGTTGGCGGTAAAGAGTTACTTTCCTGCGACTGACTTCGCTTTATCACATCACACAATCAGTTGAACATGTTCCCCCCCTTGGAATCTTGAGATATTTGTCGTAAACTGACCCGTAAAATCGACATATTTCCCGATATTATGACGATGAAATCAACTGATTTCTCTAGCCATGGTTCCACTCACCCCGAGGACCGTCTATAGTACGGTGCTGATATTTAAGCCCCTCGCTACAATTCACCGTGTTTACAAATTCAGGAATCTGGAATGTCGTCTTCTCCTTTAAACGTGGCCATTATCGGTATGGGAACCGTTGGTACTGGTGTCGCGAAAATCTTGCTCAACCGCGCCGAACAAATGACCACACGCGCCGGCCGCCCGATTCACCTGAAGCGGGCTGTCGTGAGAGATCTTTCCAGACCACGCGAGATTGACCTGCCAGCAGAAGTACTCACCGACGATATTGAAGCGGTCATCAATGATTCCTCGATCGACGTCGTAATTCAACTCGTCGGCGGAATTGATCCGGCTTACGATATCATGCTGCGTACCCTCGAAAGTGGTAAAGATGTCGTGACCGCGAACAAAGCGCTGCTCTGCGAAAAAGGAGAAAGTCTGTTTCAACGCGCCAAAGAACTGGGACGCTGTATCAGCTTTGAAGCAGCAGTCGCGGGAGGAGTCCCATTAATCGAAACGGTGACTCAAGCGATGTCAGCCAACCAGATTACTTCGATTGAAGCCATTCTGAACGGAACCAGCAATTACATCCTGACGCAAATGTTTTCGCATAATGTGAGCTACGAAGACGCGGTCCGCTCTGCTCAGGAAATAGGGTACGCCGAAGCCAATCCAGCGATGGACGTGGATGGAACCGACGCTGCCCAGAAGCTCGGCATCCTGGTACAACTGGCACTGGGAATCAAGGTTGGCCTGGACCAGTTCCTGAGACAAGGCATCGACTCACTTTCACTGGCCGATTTACAATACGCCCACGAACTGGGGTATACCGTCAAATTACTGGCAGTCGCCAAACTTTTGGATGGCCAACTGGAAATGCATGCTCAACCCACGTTGATTCGCAATGACAACCCATTGGCCCACGTAGAAGATGCCTACAACAAGATCGCCCTGGAAGGTGACGCAGTGGGCAAAATCTGGCTGTCAGGTATGGGGGCCGGCCAAATGGCAACCGCTTCTGCCGTGGTCGCCAACCTGATTGATGTGGCCGTCGGCCGTGCTGCGATCACGTTCCCCCGATTGGACCTCTGGAATCCTCGCCCGGATATCAGCATCATGCCGCGCGAAGAGATCTCCCGGCGTTACTTCTTGCGATTGAATGTGGAAGACCGACCGCACGTTCTGGCTGATATCACGAACGTGCTCGGAGACCACGAAATCAGTATCGCCAGTTTAGTACAGCACGAAGCACCCGAAGTCGATCAGTCCGAGGACTACCCGATCGTACCATTAGTGATTATGACCCATCGTACGACAGAAGGCCGCTTCCAGGCCGCCAGCCGGGAGCTGGATCAATTGACTTGTATCCGAGCTCCCTTCGTGCGTATGCCGGTCAACGATTGAACCAAGTCTATTCGTCTTTCTTTGCTGCTTCCTCTTTGGGTTTGTCGGCAGTTGCCTCTTCCTTCTCAGACTTTTCAGCCGCCGGTTCAGCAGGCTGCTTGTCGTCCTTTGCCTCTGGTTCAGCAGACTCAGACTTTGCCTCTGTCTTGGCGGGCTCTTCTTCGACGATGGTTGCCTTGATGATGTAGTCCAGCATCGGAAACTCTTTTTTCAGGTACGCATTGCCTTCTCCCACAATTCTGCCTTGAGAGGGCCCGGAGCCGCTGGGAGCGCCTTCACCATATCCGTTGTAAAGGGAATCAACCACATCCATGCCTTGAATGACTTTTGCAAAGGGTGAGAAACCATAATCCAAATTCGAGTTGTCACCATAATTGATAAAGAACTGTGTAGAACGAGTATCGGGACCGGCATTTGCAAACGAGACATACCCCCGTTTATTCGATTCCACGACAGGATCGTCCGGAATATTGTTGTCGCGCCATTTGGCGTGTAATGCCGGATCACCATTGATCCCCACCTGTGCCATGAATCCGTCAATCACGCGAAAGAAGGCACAGTTATCATAAAATCCCATTTCAACGAGTTCCTTAAAACGTTCTGCCCCTTTAGGAGACCATTCCGGATGGACCTGCAGCAAAACGTTACCCTTGCTGGTTTTCAGAAGTACCTGATAATCTTCGGCTGTTGTCGTAGGAGTTCCACCTTTGGAAGCAGCCTCGGGAACTTCCGGGTCACCAGCTGTTGGTGTTTCTCCTTTGCAGCCCACAATTCCGATCATCACAGAAAACAGCGCTATCAAAATCAATCGTGACATCAAAATATCCCTTACTCTCTCTGAAGTAATAAAACTGTATATAAACTCAAACTGACCTAAGTGTTCTGAATTTCCTGACTGAGCCGTTCAAACTCTACTCGCAGTACAGGCATCGCCCCTGCTTGACTGGCAACAAGCCCTCCCACCCGATTAGCAAACAATGCCGCCTGTTCCCAACCCCATCCCAGCAGGCGCCGGGAAATCAAAGCCGCAGTAAACGCATCACCGGCTCCCACTGCATCTGCCACTTCTACGGGACTGCCTGGAATCTCATATTGCTGATTGTCGGCGTAAATTAAACATCCTTCTGAGCCACGTGTGATACAAACGGCATCGACTCCATACACTTGTTGAAGATGTTGTGCAAATATCTGCAGGTCTTCTGCTGAAATCGCCAGCAGTTCAGATAAAACCTGCACCTCATCCTGATTTAGTTTAACGATCTTCGCTGCTGACAAAGACCGTTCAATCCAATCGCGGTCGTAGTACTTCTGACGTAGATTGATGTCATACACAACCAGACAGTCTGAACTCGTTGCCGCCAGACACTCATGTATCGACTCGCGTGAGTCTGCTTCACGCTGCGCGAGCGTGCCAAAACAGACAGCCTGCGCCTGTTTCATCAACTCAGCTAATTTGTCGTTAAACTCCAGGTGATCCCAGGCAACCTGTTCATGAATGGTATACTGCGGATCGTTGGCATCGCTAAATTCAACGGTCACAGTTCCGGTCGGAAATGTTGTATCGATCTGCACATACTCTGTGGAAAGTTGCTGCTGCTTTAAAAAGTCGAGTAACTCGGTCCCCAACTCGTCCTGCCCGACGCGAGTGACAACAGTCCCCTGACAGCCTAGTTGATTCGCCTGAAAGGCAACGTTTGCCGGCGCACCGCCGGGACGTCTCTCATCACCAAAACAGTCCCACAGCAATTCACCTAAACCGATTACCAGTGGAAGCGATGTTAAATTATTCATGGAACTCTGATTCAATTCTCATTCAATTCAATTACACTGTTTTAATGCCGCTGATTCAACGAGTATCGCGTCGTTCACTCAGCATAGCACACGTTCTGTCTGGTGATACCATACCATAACCCGGGATAGAAATTCCATGCATCGCATTTATGAATACTGTCATTTAGTCACCCCCGAGGAAATTGACGGATTGGGTCACGTCAATAATGTTGTCTATCTGAAATGGCTGCAGGATGCGGCGGTGGCCCACTCCACCGCCAATGGCTGGTCTGGCCGCCGTTATCGGGAAATGAAAATCGGCTGGGTGGCACGAAGCCATTATATTGAGTACTTGCAACCTGCGTTTGTGGATCAGGAAATTGTCGTACAGACCTGGATTTCCACGCTGCAGAAAGTTAAATCCCTCCGTAAATACCGGATCGTTCGGCCCACGGATTCGGAGCTACTGGTTCGCGCAGAAACAAACTGGGCGTTTGTGAATTATGAAAATCTCACGCCACGCCGCATTCCGGAAGAGGTCGCTTCTTGCTTCTCAATCGTTCCCGAACAGGAAGAGCCCGTTTAGTATTCGTTGACTCCTGATACACCGTTCAAAAACCCAGTGAAGTTTGTCAACTCTTGCGTGAAATCATCGTTCCTGCATGTTACGCTATCAGAAATTCAAATACTGACAGTTCTTGAACCTTTGAACCGATTTCTTCTTCCTTTCTTCTTCCAGTTCATGGTGAGCAATGACGGATCAACCTTACGAAAAGCTTGGTGCATTCTATCTGGGTCGAGAATACGATCTCCCCAACGACACGATTAAAGACGACCTGGTTCTGTATGACAGCAAAGATCTGACAACACACGCTGTCTGTGTCGGCATGACCGGTAGTGGCAAAACCGGGCTCTGTCTGTCACTTCTTGAAGAAGCCGCCATCGACGATATTCCTGTCATCGCCATTGACCCCAAAGGGGACCTGGGTAACCTGCTGCTCAATTTTCCAGAATTGAAACCCGCTGACTTTCGCCCCTGGATTGAAGAAAGCGAAGCGGTCCGCAAAGGAAAAACGCCGGATGAGTACGCCCGTTGGACGGCCGACCTCTGGAAAAAGGGACTAGCCGACTGGCAACAGGACGGCGACCGCATTCAGCGACTTCGCTCTGCCGTGGACATGGCCATCTACACGCCGGGCAGCAACGCCGGTTTATCGATCTCTGTTTTAAAATCGTTCGATGCACCCAGTGATGCGGTTTTGAATGATAGCGACGCCTTCCGAGATCGGATCATGTCGGCGGTCTCCGGTCTACTGGCATTACTCAAAATCAATGCCGATCCGATTAACAGCCGCGAACACATTTTACTCTCCAACATTCTCAGCAATGCCTGGAAGGAAAGACGGAATCTCTCCATCGCCAGTCTGATACAGGAAATCCAGGTTCCCCCGTTCGAAAAGATCGGCTTCCTGGATCTGGAAACGTTTTACCCATCCAAAGATCGTCTGCAACTCTCAATGCAACTCAATAACCTGCTGGCCTCTCCAGGATTTGAATCCTGGATGGAGGGAGAAGCGTTGAACATTGAGAATCTGCTCATGACGAAACAGGGAAAGCCACGCATTTCCATTCTCTCGATCGCCCACTTGTCCGAATCAGAGCGCATGTTTTTCGTAACAGTCTTGCTCAATGAGGTGCTGGCCTGGGTCCGCAGTCAGTCGGGAACATCAAGCTTGCGGGCGATTTTATACATGGATGAAGTCTTCGGTTACTTCCCCCCTACCGCGAATCCGCCTTCGAAAACACCGATGCTGACGCTGCTGAAACAGGCCCGCGCTTTTGGACTGGGAGTCGTACTCTCCACACAAAACCCGGTCGACCTCGACTATAAAGGGCTCTCGAACACGGGAACCTGGTTCATCGGTCGCCTGCAGACCGAACGGGATAAAGCACGCGTGCTGGACGGACTGGAGAGTGCGTCCGGATCCGCCGGCAGTCAGTTTCATCGTCAGGAAATGGAAGCGATTCTGTCTGACTTGGGAAGCCGAGTCTTCCTGTTACACAATGTGCATGAAAATGCGCCTGTCGTATTCCACACCAGATGGGCACTCTCCTATCTCCGCGGACCACTTACGCGCTCACAGATCAAACAGTTGATGGAACCCCACAAGGAGGCACTTACCGAATCCACAACAGAACCTACGACGTCTGCACCAACGATCGCCGCCGTTACAGAACAGGACTCGGGTCAGCCGCCGTTAATTTCTCCTGATATCAAACAGCGAATCTTCACCGCATCTACATTGTTGCCTCAAAGCAGCCGTCTCGTTTATCGTCCCGGCGTCATCGGTCTGGCAAAATTACGGTATGCTGACGCCAAGTCGAAAGTTGATCTCTGGCAGGACGTCGCCATGCTGACCACAATTACTGGCACACTTCCCGAATCACTCTGGGAAGAAGCAACCCCCATTTCCCCCGGCAACCTGGAGTATGACAGTGAGCCCGCCGCACAAGCACAATTTGCTGAAGTCGATAGCGCACTGACACGGAAGACACAATACAAAACCTGGGAAAAGGACTTAAAAACATATCTCTACCAGGAACGCCCTTTGAACCTGTGGTTCAATGCGGCCCCCAAACTCTATTCGGATCCAGAAGAAAACGAAGCCGCTTTCCGCGCCCGCCTCAAGCAACTGATGCGCGAAGAACGCGATTTGCAGATCGAAAAACTGCGCACGAAATATGCGTCCAAATTTGAAACGATTAAAAACCGCATCCGAACTGCCGAAGAACGTGTAGCACGTGAAGAATCTCAATACAGCGATAAAAAGCTGAGTACCTTCCTTTCAATCGGCACGACCATTTTCGGTGCCCTCATGGGTCGAAAAGTCACCAGTGCCACCAACGTACGGAAAGCGTCTACTGCAGCGCGCAATGTGGGCCGTGCCGCCAAAGAGCATGGGGATATAGGACGGGCGAAGGAAGCACTTGAGGTGCAACAGCAAAAATACGCGAACCTCGAAGACCAGTTCCAACAGGAATTAGACAAGCTGGAAGAACCCATTCATCCCGAAGACTTCGAAATTGAAGAGTACCCGGTCCGGCCGCGCAAGTCGGACCTGATGGTGAATGAAGTGGCATTCGCCTGGCTCCCCTGGTCTGTCGACATGACCGGCATCAGCCAGCCACTCTATCGACTGGACGGAGAATAGAACGAAATTCGTAAATAAAACAGGAGCGAAGCCGTGAATAGTTTCGCTCCTGCTTGAAAGTTTATTTCACCACGAAATTAATCATGCGGCCGGGAATCACGACTGCTTTGACAATCGTTTTACCTTCCAGGTACTTGGCGACCGTTTCGTCCCGCTCGGCTGCCTGCTGCATCGCTGCCTGGTCGGCGTCAGCCGCGATGGAGACTTTGGAGCGTAACTTTCCGTTGACCTGTACCGGAATTTCGACGACCGACTCCTGCAATAACGCTTCATCAAATTCCGGCCAGCTTTGGTAAGCTAACGATTCGGTATGCCCTAACACACTCCAGAGTTCTTCCGCAATGTGCGGTGCAAACGGTGAAAGGAGCAAAATAAAATCAGATAAGACCGACTTCGATCGAACTTTCTGCTGCCCCATCGCATTCGTAAATTCCATCATACGACTGATGGCCGTATTGAAGGATAATTTATCAATATCTTCGGTGACGGCTTTGATTGTTTTGTGCAAAATCCGTAACTGTTCTTCGGACGGTGACTCTTCCGAAACCGCTTCGTTCAATTTGACTTCTTCAGCACGTTCCTCAATCATCAATCGCCAGACTCGACCGAGAAATCGACTGACTCCTTCGACGCCACTCATGCTCCAGGGTTTCGTTGCTTCCAACGGCCCCATAAACATTTCATACATGCGTAAAGCATCGGCACCGTACTGTTCGACCACAAAGTCCGGATTCACCACGTTGCCTCGTGACTTCGACATCTTATGAGCGCGGCTGTTCACAAAAATAGTGGGATCATCAACAAGTACAAAATCTTCGCCCTGCTTTTGCACCTGATCCGATGTCAAACTAACAATATTCAATGGCTTGCCCGTGGATGTCTCGATCCACTTTGTTTCGGACTCATCCGACTCTTCAACTTCCTTGGAAGAGACCCAGGCACCCTCTGTCGTCTGAAAGCCCGTCAATTCAACATCGCCTAATATCATCCCCTGGTTGACTAATTTCTGGAATGGTTCGGGGCAGTTCACAAACCCACGGTCAAACAAAACCTGATGCCAGAAACGGGCATAGAGCAAATGCAATACGGCATGCTCGCCGCCACCAATGTAGAGGTCGACGGGCAACCAATGCTTTTCGTTCTCAGGGTCCACAAAGCGTTCGTTGTTCTTCGGATCAGCGAACCGCAAATAATACCAACAGGAGCCCGCCCATTGCGGCATACTGTTGACTTCACGCATGAGCCGTGTGCCATCAGCGTCGGTTTTATACAACCATTCATCCGGAGCAACAGAAAGCGGTGGATCAGGAGTTCCAGCCGGCTTGAATTCTTTCAACTCGGGAAGCTCGACGGGTAAACTCTCTTCCGAATCAGCACGCATCAAACCAGTGATCTTGCCATCCGCACCCAATTCATGCCAGATCGGAAACGGCTCGCCCCAGAAGTGCTGTCGGCTGAAGAGCCAGTCCCGCAAACGATAGTTGACGGCCCCTTTCCCAACGCCCTGCTCGACCAAATTCGCGGTGATCTGTTTTTTGAAGTCCGCCGTTGGTGTGCCGTTAAATTCACCAGAATTGATGGCTGTCCCCAAACCGGAAAACGGTGTTCGTTTTTCTCCTTCAATTTCCGTTTCGAGTGCCAACTCGTCTTTCGAAGGCTCATAACCGGCCGGTGGTTCGACAACGGGAATGATGGGCAAATCGAATTCGACGGCAAATTCCCAGTCGCGCAAATCGTGCGCAGGAACCGCCATGATGGCCCCCGTCCCGTAGCTGATCAAAACATAGTCGGCAATCCAGACCGGAACTTTTTCGCCATTCACCGGATTCACCGCATAGCTGCCGGTAAAAACGCCTGTTTTTTCTTTTGCCAAATCGGTTCGATCCAAATCGCTTTTGAGAGCCGCCTGCTTTCGATACACTTCGACCGCTGATTTCTGGTCGTCTTTCGTTAACCGATCTACAAACGGATGCTCCGGCGATAACACCATATAGGTGGCGCCGTATAATGTGTCCGGACGTGTTGTATAAACCCTTAAGACATCTGTTTCAGGCTCTTCCGGAAAACCGGATTCTCCCCGCGCTGTTAGCCAGGCTGAAAAAGCTTGTTCCAAATCTGCACCAGACTCTTCCAAGCCAACAAAGAAATCAAGTTCTGCCCCTTCACTACGGCCGATCCAGTTTTTCTGCAACGACTTGATCGAATCCGACCAGTCCAACCCTTCGAGCCCATCGATCAAACGATCGCCATATTTTGTGATACGAAGCATCCACTGGCGTAAGGGAATTCGTTCCACCGGGTGGCCACCTCGTTCACTCTTACCATCAATAATTTCTTCATTCGCCAATACGGTTCCCAACGCCGGACACCAATTCACCGGGGCCTCATGCTGATAGGCCAACCGCTGACGGTCCTGATATCGGCGGGTTGCTTCTTCCCCCGCTGCTTTTACTTTTTCAGGAATCGGCAACTCGCTGATCGGCCGGGCACGCCCCACACGCTGTTTTCCATCAGGGCCCGTCCATTCGCATTCGCTGTCAAACCAGGAATGAAATAACTGGAGAAAAATCCATTGCGTCCAGCGGAAGTAATCGGGATCGGTAGTCGAAAATTCGCGGCTCCAGTCGTAACTGAAACCCAACATCTTTAACTGACGACGGAACGTATCGATATTCTTCTGTGTGGTGATCCGGGGCGGCGTACCTGTCTTGATCGCGTGTTGTTCAGCAGGCAATCCAAAGGCATCCCAGCCCATGGGATGTAAAACCTGTTTTCCCTGCATACGGGCATGCCGGCAGACAATATCCGTGGCTGTATAACCCTCCGGATGACCAACGTGTAAACCATCGCCTGACGGGTAAGGGAACATATCCAGCACGTAGAGCTTGTCTTTACCCTCAACGAATTCACCTGTCTTGAATGTTTCGTGCTGGTCCCAATAGGTTTGCCATTTGGTTTCAATCCGCTTGGCGTCGTAACGAGGCATTGTGTCCGGTCTTCCTAAATAGGTCATGGGCACAAGGCCCGGTCAATAATTTGATTTACAGCCCGACAGGGTTCATTCCCCGGCCGCACATCGTAACAAACAGACAGGTAAACTGTCAGTGTTATCTATAGTAATAGAGTAAGTTTAGCCATCCTCAGAAACTTTGCAATTCTGCCTGTTTTTGATATCGAGGGTTTCTTTACAGTCTCTGATTTGTCAAAATGGGGGCTCCTCGATTCTAAACTTACCCGTTACCAGTATCAGCGCATTCCTAATTATTCGGCTTAGCCCTGGAGTAAACATAATGGCAGTTCATTCACACTCTCCCTTCGTGCAGGAAATCAATCGACGTGACTTCCTGAAAGCTTCTGCTTTGTGGGGCGCAGGAGCACTGACTGCAGGCTCATTGATCACTGACACAATAATGGCAGCAGGAGTTCAGGACAAGAAAGCACCTGAGAAACTCAAACTGAGCCTGGCCGCCTATTCGTTCCATCGCTACCTGAAACAAAGCTGGCCGAAACCGCGTCCGAAAAAGATTCCTGCGACGATGAACATTCAGGATTTCGTACGCTACTGTGGCGAATTGAAACTAGATGGTTGCGAATTGACCAGCTACTATTTTCCGAACCCGGTCAGCAATGACTATCTGAAACAGACTCGCGATCTCGCTGGTTCCCTGGGTCTGGAAGTTTCCGGCACTGCAATCGGAAACGATTTCTGTTTGCCCAAAGGAAAGGCCCGGGATGAGCAACTGGAAATGACACGGAAGTGGATCGATTATTCCGCGATACTGGGTGCGCCAGTGATTCGTATCTTTGCAGGACGCGTGCCTAAGGGAGGCAACGAAGCCGAAGCAATCCGCATGTGCCAGAAAGGCATCAATGAATCATTAAAATATGCCGAGAAGAAGGGAGTCAGCCTGGCACTCGAAAATCATGGTGGCATCACTTCGACTCCGAAACAAATGATGCGAATCATTGAAGGTATCAACAAGTCACCCAATTTTGGAATTAACTTCGATAGTGGAAACTTCCGCACCGAACACCCGTACGAGGATCTTGCTCAAATCGCACCACTGGCGATTAACGCACAGATCAAAGTGGAAATGGGAGCACGCGGAAAGGAAGTGCCCGCAGATATTCCACGGATCGTCAAAATTTTGAAAGACGCTCATTACAAAAACTTCATTGTGCTGGAATATGAAGCGAAAGAAGAACCCAAAGAAGCGATTCCCGGCTATATTCAACAACTACGGAAACTTGTTTGAGACTTACTGTATTCCATTTGAGTTACTGGTTAAGTAAGAGGCGATCATGGAAGAAGCTCAGCCTGAACCCCCGGAACAGGAAAAAGGACGCTCGTTCTGGAGTCATCAATTGCCTCTGGAACGAGAGACCTGCGTTTTTGTTTTAGTCAATGCGTTAGACGTTTTCATGACCTATCTCTTACTGGTGACAGGTGGCTTCAGAGAATCCAACCAGCTTGCGAATTTTTTTATCGCGCGCTGGGGCATCAAAGGCATGGTATATTTTAAGTTCTCCCTGGTCGCAGTCGTCACCGTGATCGCACAGATTGTTGCCAGAAAAAAAATGGCAACGGGCCGTAACCTGCTTAACTTTGGTTCTTTGATTGTCGCCGGCGTCGTGATTTACAGTTTTGTACTGTTTCTCCGATCAGGGCATCTGTTTAAATAACCTGAGTCGGCGCAAAGAATCATTCTTTTGTTTGCACGGCTGTGAGACGAACCAGCCCTGCTAATAAGATCGCCGCGGTTTCAATTCGTAGAATCGCTTCACTCAATTTGATCGGTGTCGCGCCTTTATCGAGTGCTGCCTGGACCTCATCAGCAGAGAAGCCGCCTTCGGGTCCAATTAATAGAACCATCGGACACGCAGCAGCATCAGCCCCACGGGAATCCATCAATTCCAACGGACTTCCACCCGGGTCTGCTATCAACACACGCTGCTCGGCCTGACTGACATCATCCAGAAATTCATGAAATTTCTGTAACGGCGATAACTCCATTAACCGCGTCTGGCCTGATTGTTTCGCAGCAGCGACGATCGTTTGTTGTAATTTTTTCAAACGATTTTCGCCCGGGTCAACACTGCTGCGCTCTGTGATCAAAGGCACCAGTCTGGTAACGCCCAGTTCCGCCGCCTTCTCAACCAGCCAACGAAAGCGGTCTCCTTTGGGAACGGCTGTCGCCAGAATTACCGGAATCTGGGTATTTGCAGGAGATTCCCTTCGCGCCGTTATTCTAACCTCCACACTCTTTCGTGCTGTTTTCGTGATCTCGGCATCTGCTTCCACCCCCGTGCCATTAAAAACCTCTACAGTATCGCCGATCCGCAGGCGTAACACGTGCAGCAAATGATGGGCTTCACTGCCTTCTAAGACGAGCAGATCCGAATCGAAAGAACCTTCAAAGTAAAATCGATGTGGCATAAAAAACTTCAAGCTTTTCAAAATGCGTAAGTTGAGGAAAAAAGAATAGGCGGACGGGGGTTCGGTCATGCCGATGACACCGAAAGACCGATTTTAACAATAAGGGAAGCTTCGGCCTCAGAACATACCTCTGTTCTCTTTTCTGAAACTTCGCTCCCTATGGATGGTATCTTGATCTCTGTGCGTTCTGCAAGGAGTAGAGAATCGGAAGGCATTGTTTCCAGAGCACATTCAATAAAACCGTAGCCCATTCTGGATCATATTGACCCGATGGGTGCTCAAAACACGACAATCAACCCGATTTCGGGCTCACCCCAAATACAACAGGTCAGAAGAAAATCATGTATTGCGATTTCTGGAATTTGACACGCGCACCCTTTGACCAACAGCTGGACCTGGAATACTTTTTTGAAAGTGAATTCCATGAGGAAGCACTGGCCCGCTTACTGTTTGTGGCAGAAGAGCAAAAGAAATGTGCCGTGTTCACAGGTCCTGCAGGAACAGGTAAGTCTTTCACCCTCAAAGTATTTCAAACGATCTTGAAAAGAAGCCCTTATGAGTGTGAATCGATTGATCTACTCGGGTTGGGAGAAGAGGAATTCCTCTGGCAGCTTTGTGCGCAATTACGCCTCGGCCCCGCTTATACAACCAGACTGCCGCAACTCTGGCGTCAACTGTCAGATTACCTGACGGGACTGCAAATGACTCAAGGCCGCCTGATCCTGCTTCTGGATCATGTAGACCAGTGTCGTTCCGAATGCCTGAAAACAATTGAACGCCTGCTCCATACCGGAAATCAGCGATTTCCCGCCTTAACAATCGTCACCACCTCTGGCGCTCTGAATCCCGGGACAGCAACTGTCGTTGCCCAATTATCAGACCTGGCGATCGAACTTGGATCATTTGATCAGGAAACAACGGAAAATTATATCCGCTACCGTCTGAATCGCTCTGGCTGCGGAACACCACTCTTCACAACAGACGCGATTCAAGAAATTCAATCAGCGACTGATGGCACACCAGAAAAAATCAATCAAATCTGTGATCTGGCTTTGTTAGCAGGATATGAACAAAACCTGCAGGAGATCGGTCCTGAAGTGATCAGCAGAGTTGAAAGTGAAATAAAAGGGGCTCCCCTCACTACAAACCGCATTTCCGAAGTCGTACATGGTGTATAGAATAGTGAGGTCACAACCCACTTGCATCACTTTTGAATCACTGGCGGATTATGCATATTTGTCTGTTTGATATTGATGGTACCTTGATCGATACCGGAGGTGCCGGTCAACGATCTATCCTGCATATGCTGGAAGAAGAGTTTCGGGTTTCTGCGCCCGTGGAAGGCATTCCGACAGCCGGAAGAACGGACCATGCCATCATGGTAGATCTCTTCGACTACTTTGGAATTCCAAATACAAGCCAGAATCGACAACGCTTTGAAGCTGGCTACCTCAAACTGCTTGCCGAAAAACTGAAAGAACGGCAAGGGCGTGTCTTGCCAGGTATCAAGCCGATTTTGGAACAGCTGTCCCAGCACACGCACATAGACCTCGGCCTGCTGACTGGCAATTTTGAACATGGTGCCCGGCAGAAACTGGAACACTATCATTTGAAACACTTCTTTGAGTTCGGTGCCTATGGAGATCATCACGCCAATCGAAATGATGTCGCTCACGAAGCAATCAAACAGATTCAACAACGTCACTCTCCCGAATCACTGGCAGGAACTTCAATCTGGGTAATTGGAGATACGCCCAGTGATATCCACTGTGCGCGAGCAATTGGAGCTAACGTGATTGCGGTTGCAACTGGTGTTTATCCTCTGGAAGAACTCCGTGCATGTGAACCAGACTACCTGTTTGAGCACTTCGAAGAAATCGAGCCTCTCCTCTCACTGTTCGCAGCACCAGAAACAACTGGCTAAAACAGCGTTTTCTGCTCCTGAATCGGCTCGATGCATTCCGGGGAGTCATGAACGACTTTATTCACATAGGAGCTGACGGGAAAAGCCTGCATCTCCTCTGCGGGATAGGTCTGCAGCAACCGCTCCAGCTGCGGAACGGGAGTGGTATCGGCACTCAGCCAGCGCGCATACTGTTCGGGACGCAGAATCACGGGCATACGGGGGTGAATGGTTTCCAGCAGCGTATTGGCGGAAGTCGTCAATACGGAGCAGGTTTCCAGTTCTGTGCCGTCAGGGCTCTGCCACTGTTCCCAGATCCCTGCCATCGCAAACAAGGGTGCCTCATTGATTCGGACACACATGGCTTGCTTCGAGCGATTCCCGGAACTCTTCCATTCATAAAACCCGTTGGCGGGAATCAGACACCTGCGATAGCGAAAGGCACTCTTGAATGCGGGTTTCGAGGACGCCGTTTCTGAGCGAGCGTTAATCATCGCCTGCCCTGGCGCAGGATTTTTCATCCAGCCGGGAATCAGCCCCCATTGAAAATGCTTCACATGCAAATCGTGTTGACTTCTGGTTATTGCCAGCACAGGTTGAGAAGGTGCAATATTAAAACGGGGAGAGATACGGGGAAAGCTGACCATGTGAAATAACTTCATGATCTCTTCGTCAGGCGAAAATAAGAAAAACCGTGCACACATAATCTCGATTTGCCTTCAATTGTTTCGTGCAAACAATATGATGTTCTCTAAGCCAACGGTACGCTATGGTAGTTCATTCTGGGCTGAATCTCCATTCATCCGCTTCAAGACATGACTCTACTCTTTGATCTCCTACAGGAACAGGTGCAATGACTGCTTTGCGAAATATAGGAAACACAAATATTCAGGTGACCCCCATCGCAATGGGTTGCTGGCCGATTTCCGGAGTCACGAGTGTTGATGTTACCGAAGAGGCAAGCCTCGCGACCTTGAATGCCGCTTTTGAATCGGGTATCAACTTTTTTGATACTGCTTATTGCTATGGCTATGAAGGAGAAAGTGAGCGTCTGATCGCAAAAGCACTGGGGGAGAAACGAGATCAAATTGTGATTGCCACAAAGGGCGGCATTCACTGGTCTGACAGGAAACAGATTCGAAATGCATCACCAGCCAGAATCAAACAGGAATGCGACGAAAGTCTGTCGCGTCTAAATACAGACCGGGTAGAGCTCTATTATTTACACGGCCCTGACCCTGAAATTCCGGTCAGTGAATCTGCAGGAGCGTATAAAGAACTTCTGGAAGCCGGAAAAATACTATCGATCGGCGTATCAAATTTTACTCTGGAGCAACTCCAGGAATTTGCCGCTGTCTGCCCGATCTCAGCATATCAACCGCGTTATAATATGTTGCAGCGCGATATCGAAACAGACCGTCTTCCCTGGTGCATTGAGAATCAGATCTCAGTGATGGCTTACTGGCCATTGATGAAAGGATTACTGGCCGGTAAACTTCCCCGCGCTCACCAATTCGCTCCCGAAGACGGCCGGCAAAAGTATCCCATGTTTCATGGAGCAGAGTGGGAAAAAAATCAGGACTTCCTGGATGAACTGCGTATTCTGGCAAGAGACTTGAATCAAACGGTAGCCCAGATTGTGATACGCTGGACGATTCAGCAGAAAGGAATTACGTGTGCGTTATGTGGGGCCAAACGCCCTGAACAGATTATCGAAAATGCAGAAACCATGAATTTCAAGCTCTCGGACTCGCAAATGGAATTAATCAGTCGTCTGATTCAAAAGCGTGGTCCAATTTGTTCCTGAAGATTCATAAAGCAGTAAACTCTTAAGGGAGAGTCAATCCTTCACGAATGGAATAGCGGGCCAGTTCGACCCGATCATGAATGCCCAGTTTGTGCATAATGCGATATTTGTGACTGTCAATCGACTTCTCAGAGAGATGCATTGAGCGCGCCACTTCTTTGACACTCTTTCCCCGAGCTAGATGTCGCAGGACTTCGATTTGGCGGGAGGTCAGCGAGGCCAGCATACTTTCTGACTGAATTGAGTAACGATTCTTCTTATGATCGAAAATCAGTCGTTCCTGAACCGATTGTGAGAAACAGTATTCACCCCGGGCTGCTTTTTTGATGGCGTGAATCAATGATTCAATCGGCTCGCCCTTCAACAGATAACCAACCGCGTTTACTCTAAGTGCCAGTTCAATAAAAATGTCTGAAAGATAGCCAGTGAGAAAAATCATTTTGGTGTTTTTCAATCGCGACGAAATTTCTTCACCGATATCAAACGAACCTCGCCCCGGCAACTCAACATCCAGGATCACAACATCTGGTTCTGTTTCAAGAATGAGGGCCAGTCCATCATCTGCATTGGTCGCTGTCCCGACAACCTCAATATCTGAATCGCGTTGAAACCGTGTCACCAATGAATCAACGAGCATCAAATGGTCGTCTACCAATACGACGCGAATTAGATCAGTTGAAGTAAGCATGTTGGCCCCCAGATAAAATAAGTGAAGAAATTATAGATATCAATTAACTAATGGTTCAATCTACTTTCCACCATTGTTTATTTATTATTAGCCCCTTCTAAGATGTCTCTGCATTTTTTAGAGAGAACATGCACATCATTTGTCACGTCTTCCACGAGTGGGTCTAATTCTTTTAATATATCAGCTAACTCAGTCTCTAGATTTTTGGAGGGCAATGCCCCTAGGCAATCATGCTGACACTGCAAAATTGTTAAGAAATTATTTAGTCGATGACATGTGGTTCGAACATCTTGAGCGAACTCAAAATGGTCCTGATGAAATGATTGTGCCATTGGCATTTGCGCTTTAGCTAAATAACACAGCAACTACTTAATTATATCAGCACATAAGAATATAGAACTGAACGAGTATCTTTATCCAACTTCTGAGAAATGATGAATAAAGTCTTGTTGAAATGATAATATGATTTCTTCGTATCAAGATACAAATTGATCAGCCATTAGTAAGATTCCCTATCGTATACAATTTTCACTCGATGACTCAACTGCAAATTGAGAGAATTCTGCAGTTGAATCCCTTAGATACGTTGAGACTTTCGTCAAACGAAGCCCCAAAAAGCGATGCACGCCTCAACAGAAAACAGGAGTTCCTTGTCCTGTTCTTTTCTCTGCTTTCATAACATATGCCAGATACTGCAGGTTTCTTGCTTATTTGCATACAAAGAGGGAGCCCACTGAGACTGGCCTCTCTACTCTGAACCTGGTATCGCGGTTGCCTTGAATTATTCAGGAGGGATTACACTGTATTCCTGCAGGCCAAGGCCTCCGATATATCCGGCAAAGTCGGAATACCCAGACACGGCCTGGGAGCCGTGTAATTATTATTTCCAATATCGTGTTGATATTTTGGCACATGTAATTTTTCGTGATCTATGTTCTAAGTGCACGATTATTGAAAAACACCCTATGTCATTTTGACGCCATCTGAAGTTGAGCATCATGCTCACACTTGGATTTCAATAAACCAGCAAGACTATCTTTAAAATACTTCAGAAGAATTGATTTTGAATTATTCCCAGGAAACAGGAACTTGATAATGACGTCAACTACCACAGGTAAATCGGAGCTCACTGCAGAATTTGTGAATCCAATCATCAGCTCAACAATCTCTGTCTTTGAAATGATGCTGGGTTGTACGCCAAAACGCACCGGATTGAGTCTAAAGGCGGACCACATTCCAGAGCATGAACTAAGTGCTGTGATTGGTATTTCTGGAAAAGCAGCCGGAACACTGGTTCTCAGTTTATCAAAAAGTGTAGGCATTGGAATTTTGGATCGCCTCGTTGGAATTTCATCCGACGAAATCAACGATGAAGTCTGTGATGCCGTTTGTGAATTGGCGAATATGATTGCCGGATCAGCAAAAGCACAGCTGGAGCATCTGGAAGCATCAATCAGTATTCCCAATATTATTACCGGAAAAGGGCACACTGTTCATTACCCTTCGAATGTTGTCCCAATTTGTATCGCGTTCGATTCAGAAATCGGAACTTTCACCATTGAAGCAGGATTTTCTGATCGTTAAGACGCCCGTTTGACTAATACTTGTTTTTGAACGAATTACTGACTTAAAGATAAAGGCCATTCCAATGAAAGTATTACTTGTTGATGACTCAGGAACAATGAGAACAATCCAGAAACGATGCTTGTCGAAACTGGGTATCGAAGATGTAACTGAAGCAGAAGATGGAGTCCAGGCTTTAGAGATATTTCAGGCTTCCACGTTTGATATTGTTCTGAGCGATTGGAACATGCCAAATATGGACGGGCTTCAACTCCTGAAAGAGATCCGTCAGCGTAACAAAGATATTCCCGTGATTATGATTACAACCGAAGCAGAACGTGCTCGCGTAGTCACGGCAATTCAGGCTGGTGTTTCTGATTATCTGGTCAAACCATTCACCCCGGACAGCTTGAAAAGCAAACTGGAGCGATGGGTTACCTCAAACGCATAACACAAGCCAAACAAAGCCTGGCTAATTCCATCCAGGTTGACTTTGAATGCGATTGGGAAAACACAGAGCCATCCAGAGAAATTCACTTATTGAAAATGACTGTATTTTCATTGAATTGGATTACCGCAAAGGTCTTAGAAAATGATTTCTCCTGAAAAAATTTGGTCTTCAGATCAATTACCAACCTTACCAGCGGTCGCTGTGCGGCTGTTGGATCTTTCAAAAAATCCGGATACGGATATTAAGGAAGTCATTGAGACGATCAAAGCAGATCCTGCGATTACAGCCAAAATATTGAAAGCCAGTAATTCTTCATTTTTTGGTTTAAGAACTGAGTGCAAAGGCATTGAGCGGGCAGTGCCCCTGTTGGGGACAATGGTGGTCACCTCACTGGCTTTAAGTTTTTCACTTTCGGAATCGGCAATTACGGAAGGACCGTTGAAATCACGATTTGATTCGTATTGGAAACAATCCATCATTCAGTCTGCGGCAGCAGAACTGTTAGCCTCAAAACTGGGGAATGAATTAAAATACGATAGTTTTCTGATCGGTCTGCTCCAGGATATTGGCCATCTGGCAATGCTCCGATCCATTCCGAACGACTTGTTACCGGTCCTTGAACAAGCTGAAGCGCAACAACGAAATAACTCTGAAGTAGAAACTGAAGTCCTGGGAATCAACCATGCCGAGGTTGGTGTTAAAATGATGGAACGCTGGCAGATGTCTGAGCAATTCAAATCTGCAATCGAACATCATCATGATTCATTTGAACAACTGAAAGCTTTGGAATCAGACCCGAACTTCAAGCTGATCATCATCATCGCAACCTCAGCATCGATTGGTGACTACTTCTGCTCCCCCAACAGTGGACTGGCATTACATCGACTGCAGGCACTGACCTCAGAATTTTACAATATGCCACACGATGACCTGCATGGCTTCCTCGAAAATGTTCAGTCCCGATTTGAAGAAGCAGCGCAAGTATTCCAAGTCAATATGGATGACATTGGATCGCCTTATGAAATCATGGCAACTGCTAACGAGCAGTTAGTTCAATTGACGATGAAAGCCCAGGTCGATTCGACCCAAGCCTGTGCTCGCCAAGCCGTCATCGAAGAACAAAAAGTAAAACTGGAATCGGAAAATAAGCAGCTGCAAAGCAAAGCCATCCATGACCCCCTGACAAAAGCATATAACCGCAGCTACTTCAACGAAGCCTTCGAAAAAGAAATACACTGTTGTGCCCGATCTGCACAGCCGATTGGAATTATCTTCTCAGACATTGACCGTTTCAAACAACTCAACGATACCTACGGGCATCAATTTGGCGACCTGGTCTTACAACGCGTTGCCCAGGTAGCCAATGAATCCACACGTCGTTCCGATGTCTTCTGCCGTTATGGTGGTGAAGAATTCGTGATCATGGTGAACAACCCTTCCGAAAATGGAATTAAAGAACTGGCAGAAAGACTGCGGGCCCTGATTGAAAACGAAGTCATTGAGTTCGAAGGGCAACGGGTCCCGGTCACCGCCAGCCTGGGCGCAGTCGTAGGCATTCCTCCTCGAAACATCACAGGGTTCGCTGAGCGACTGGTAGCCGAAGCAGATGAGGCAATGTACGAATCAAAAGAAAAAGGAAGAAACCAGGTCCACGTTCGTTCGATTATCAGTCAGGAAGATCAGGAACTGCACCGGCTCATCAAACGTAGCAGATTCAGTCGCTGGTTGGTGACCAAAAAAGTTTTTGATATTCCCACGATTTCCAAAGCACTGCTAAAGTGCCCTAAACAGGGCGAACAAGTCAAAATAGGCGAACTTTCTATCGCTGAAAAATTATTGACAGCAGATCAAGTCGTCAAAATCCTGGATCTTCAGAAAAAAACAGAAAATCGATTCGGCGAAGTTGCCGTCCGGAACAACTTTCTGACTTTAGACCAGATTGCCTATCTACTGGCATTGCAGATTGAACCACCAATCGCTTTGGGTAAAACATTAATCACTCTGGAGCTGTTGGATAGTACGCATACCGCAGAACTGGTGAAACAGTACTTGTCTGAAATTAAAGACAGTGCAGCTCCAAAAGAAGAACGACAAACCGAGTTTGTAAATTCATAAACACAATCTGAAATCATCCGGATCTGGACGTTGTACGTGATCTCAGATCATGCCATAATCCACGATTTTATTCCGCCAATGAAGACAAGAGGCTCATTCTTGTTTTCGCCACACAAACCGAAAACGGATTTTCGAATAGTTACCCATTTACATTAATCCCCCTAATTATGGAGGGCGATTGAGATGAACTTAATCGCTGATGCACATACGCAACTGGAAGCAACAACTCTCGTATCAACTGCGGAAGTCACGCATGACGAACACCACGCCCATGCAGAACCACCTGCTTTTTATAGCGTGATTCCCTTCGCCGCACTTTTGTTGTGTATTGCGTTTCTTCCGTTAATTCATAAAACCGAAGAGTGGTGGGAACATAATAAAAACCGCCTTCTCGTTGCCGTCAGCCTGGGACTGGTCACCTTACTTTACTACACCTTTCTGTATGGACACGGTGTGGTAGACCATGGGACTCATGAACTGTCGGCTCCTGGATTTCCGGCGGCAATCGTTGTCCTCAAGAATGCCTTACTGGTTGAATACATTCCATTTATCGCACTGCTTTTCAGCCTGTATGTCATCAGTGGCGGGATTGCCTTTAACGGTAATCTGGTCGGACGCCCGATTCTAAACACAGGGATCATTGCCATCGGGGCGGCGATCGCCAGTTTCATCGGAACAACCGGGGCCGCGATGTTGCTGATTCGTCCGCTTTTGAAAGCAAACCAAAAACGAGACTACGTAGCCCATACAGTCATCTTCTTTATTTTCGTCGTTTGTAATACGGGCGGCTGCCTGCTTCCCATTGGTGACCCACCCTTATTTCTTGGATTCCTCCGAGGAGTTCCCTTTACTTGGACGCTTTCACTTTGGCCGATGTGGCTGGCAATGAACCTCTCGCTACTGGCTGTTTACTTCGTGTTCGATACAATTCGCTATAGAAAAGAAGATAAAGAAAAGGTCGAAGCACTGCCTGAAGTCTCAGAACCATTTTCACTTAAAGGCAGCATTAACTTTCTGTGGTTACTGTTAGTTATCTTCTGTGTTGCAGTCCTTGATCCTTCTAAACCCGTTCCAGGTACTGATTGGCATGCTCCGCACTTCTTTCGCGAAGTCTGTATGTTTGCTCTCGCAGGAATCTCTCTGTTAACCACTTCCAAAATGATTCGGAAACAGAATTCCTTCAACTATGAAGCAATTCTCGAAGTGGCTGCGTTATTTGTCGGTATCTTTATCTGCATGCAGGCACCTGTCCAGATTTTGAACGTCAACGGAGCCTCACTGGGTATTGATTCTCCCTGGAAGTTTTACTGGGCAACAGGAGTACTCTCGAGTTTTCTGGATAACGCACCCACCTATGTTGTCTTCTTCGAAACAGCAAAAGCAGCTGGTACAAACGGGACCGCCGTCGCAGGGGTCAACGAAGTTTCGCTGGTGGCTATCAGTCTGGGCGCCGTTTTCATGGGTGCCATGACCTATATTGGGAACGGACCAAATTTCATGGTCAAAGCCATTGCAGAAAAGAATAACATCCGCATGCCCAGCTTTTTTGGCTTCATGGCCTATAGCTGTGCGGTCCTGCTACCACTTTCGATTGTTTTGACCTTTGTCTTCCTGGTCTGATTTCCCAGCCCTAATTAGAAAACAAAAACAGGCAGCCCGGGTGACTTCACCTCAGGCTGCCTGCTTCTTTATCAGGGTCTGTTGATCCCGGTAGCTTATTATTTCTGCTTCCGGACAACGACTTTCTTCAAAACGTACTTACGGGCCACCGGCTGATTAACCTTAAAGATTTGATCTTCCAATGCCAGATCAGCCGCTTCGCTTTCCTGGATCGTCTCTTCCTGGTTTTCCAGTTGTTTTTCTAACCGGTCCAGTCGAGCTACCTGCGTTTTATCCTGCTGATCTCCTTGCGCATCCAGCTCGCGTTTGATTCGTGCAAACTGCTGAAAAGCACGCCAGCTGTTCCGCTTATTCTTAACGGGACCATCGTTGCGTTCTTTGTTCAACAACGCGACTTTCATTGCCTGCTGGTACTGAGGCGTTTTCGCGTTACTCTGCAGTTCAATATGTCGTGCCAGAGCCGTATTGGCATATTGTCCGACTACGTTGCCATCAATCGACAATTCATAACGACCGGGTGGCAATCCATGAATCGACAATGATTCCTGACTCATTCGATGCCCCAGCTTGGTCAATTCAGCTCCCAATTGTGCTTCTTGCGGCACTACCCAGGGCAGGCTGTCTGCCAGCCAGGTAAATGATACGCCATTATCGGTATACTGCAGATCGGAAAGTTTCCCCCCTCTGGCAGAAGCGGTGGGTTTTCCCTTGGCATTCTGACTGATGTTAATCCGTGAAACCTGTCGTTGAACGTTCATGTCGGATAATAATGCATACGCCATTACCACCTGTCCCGGTGGATCTGGGTGAATGGCATCTTTAATGATCGTAAACGAAGGATCTTTTTGACGGGCAGTAAGCGTAATATTATTCAACGGGCTATACATGTCAACAAAGCCAAATCCCGACTCTGATGCCACTTCGCGCAACCATGTTCCATAGTAAGCAAGAACCGAGTTATACAATTCGACTGCCGCTGGATCCCGTTTCCGTTTTCCCATTCGTGCGGCCCGCGCATCAAACATGGTCGGTGTCATCAGAATCGGTTGTGCGCCGATTTCTTTGATTTTGGCGATCAATTCCTGCATATCTTTGTAATACGTCTGGAAAATGGCCTCATTGAATGGTTGATACTGCCCATCGTTCATCCCCAGCAAAACAGTCACATACTTAGGCTTATATGCGGCGACATCACGATCAAAGCGAGCCAGAGCATCCCAGGCCTTAGCGCCACCAACGCCGGAGTTATGAAACTTCAATCGCATCTTGGGATAGCGAGTATAAAAAAAGTCTTCCACATACTGCGTGTAAAGACATTGGTGCGTGATACTGTCACCCAGAAAGACAATCGAATCTCCTGATTTGAGATCAAGCTTTGCCAAAGGGGCTTTATGGGCTTGTTGTTGTGCTTCCTGTGCCCGTAAATCATGAGTTGCTGTCTGCAACAATAAAAACAGTGCAAACAGGGAGATCAGTCGCTTCCTGATCAATGAATGTTGCATGGTGTCTCTCCTCGTTCTAAACAGAAAATAGAATGATCCGGTTCCCTCAGGAACGGTTTGTTTGATTTAAAGTGAGATCTCCTACTGTCCTCTGAGCGACATCGATTTGCAAGCGCAACTTCTCCAGGGAGTCTTAATTTCGCCTAATTTCGAATCAGGAACTAATCCCTCATCATCGCTTACAGACCGGGCGGATGAAATAACGGGCTGGGATCCGCTTGTGATAACTGCAAACGATCTGCAGTCTGTACATCTAAAAACACAGCAGCAGCCGGATCTGCAAAAACCAGCCGCCACCCGGGATTTGCTCCCATTCCCCGAATTTCATCGCGGGAATAACGGCTATCCAGAATCACTACCGGCAACTGTCCCTGTTCATCCAGAAGAACATAGGCCCAGTTTGTGTTCCCTGCCGCCATTTGCTGTTGGATTTGTTCATAGAGCTGAAATGTTTCTTTCGAATTCACCTCCAGGCGACCATCGAAAAATACTTTTCGTTCCGGGCCATTATGAAAGATATAAACGGCCGCCTGTCCCATGTTGGAAATAAAAGCGCGATTTGGCATTCCGGGCTGGCCGGTAAATTTTGCTGCTGCGTGCGCATACCATGCTTTCTGTTCTCCTAAGCCCAGAACCTTACCTTCACCTCCCCAGCGCGCCCAGTGGCCCGTTAAGATGCTTCCTGTCAGAAACAGAAAGACGATTGTGGAAATCCCCTTGCCTGCGATCGACTTCGTCAGCCAACAGGATTTCACGGTGGAAGTTCCAGGAAGCACTCCGGTTGCCGTTCGGAAAGACACCGTCAAGCGTATCCAGTCAGAGACATTATCACACAGAATGATACCGGCGATCAGCGAGAAAATTCCAGTATTCCGTGACGCCTTCCAAGCCAGATGAGTAAAGGCAATGAAGAGCAGAATGCGAAAAGGATTGACGCGTTTCCTGATCAATAAAGGAAAGAAGCTGCTCAGCGTCAGTAAAGCCAACAGCACCTGTGAGAATAAATACAGATTTCGTAATCCGTACTGCCTGATGAAATTGATTGGAGGCTGAAATTCACCAACGCGAATCGAATAAAAGGACTGGTCAACAGAAAACTTTTCATAGAGCGTTAACGGAAACAACACCCCCTGCTCCAGATAAGGATTCAGAAAACAGGCCAACCCTGTCAGCACACCAACTCGGACGAAGGTGATTCCGGAAATGGTTGTCGATGGTACTTCGATCCCAAATCGTCCTTGTGCCCAGACACGAATCAAATGATCAATGACAAAGAGCACACTGACCACTAGCCCCAGCACAAACAATGCATGGCTATTCACCCAGAATATAGTAATCAGCGGAATCAACCAGATCAGTTTTGGGCGCGTCTCGACACGACTGATGACATACATCCAAATTGCCAGATACATCAGAGACAACATTTCCGGACGAACCAGAGACCGACCGGAGATACAGATAACGGGTAATACCCATAACAGCGCTTTCCACCATACAGGAACTGCTCTTCCCGCAGCAAACCAGGCAAAGCTAATTGTCAGAGACAGGCAGAAGGCTTTGGTCAGAATCAGTAAATCAACGCCTCCCCAGCGATACAGCCAGATGACCAGAATCTGAAAACCCCAATGCAGATCAATCCAGGGGCGATCAAAATCGACAAACGTAAACCAGTCGAAATAAGGGACCGTACCACGTTCCAGAATCAATTCTCCTGTTCGTAGATGCCACCAGATATCCATGTTCCTTAACGGAAAGCAGGAAATCAAAAATGACCAGATCAACAAGAGGGCTAAAAAAAAGAGCTCAACAGGCAGACGCCCTGTGTTTTGAAAATCGGACTCCATCGACACACAGGCTGCTTGTTTGGTCCCCTGTTCCTTTCGAAGCGAACTTTTTTTTCGGGACTGATTTTGAGACCGCTTTGCTTTGCGGGACATAACACAAACGCCTTTTGCCTGACTTGATCAAGGAACAATACTGCTGATGAGGCTATTGTAGCGTGTTCTGAGCCACCAAAAAACGAAACAGGGGCGTTCCCGAAAATTCTTTGTAAGCCAGATTATGAACCATTCAGTAATCGATTGAAAGAACATCTTACGAATGTGTTTTACAGATTACATGGCGAGATAGCACATTGCTTAAATTGGAACGCGCCGCTTTTCAGAATCGGGCGACCAGTCAAACTGATACTGGTCGCCGGTTTGCAGGCGGGTCAGGTAAATAATCTGATGTGTATGTCCTACAAAATGCGGTACGGTATGTGATAGCGCTCCCAGAACCGAAACAGAGAATCCCTGGATCTCGCGTTTTTCCAGCAATGTACTCGCAGAGAGGGACTGCATCACCTGGCATGCCTGTTCAATCGTGTGGTTCAGCATGATTTCCAGCTCGTCGCGGGTGAGTCGCCTCTCTGATGAGAATTCCTGCTCCCGTTGACGCTTATCCTCAAGCCCGTTGATTCCACAGACAGCCCACTGGTTCAGGTTGCCACAGAGATGCAGCATGAGGTTGCCAACACTGTTCAGGCCGGTCTCCGGACGCCACCAGATCTGATCCAAGTCAAGCTGGTTCAGACAATGTTTGATTTTGTGACGCGACTGCTCCAGCAAATGGACCAACTCCTGAATGAATTCATGAGTAATCTCATCAGCAGATGGAGCCATGAAGTGCTTTCCTGTCTCAGTCAGAATTAAGTCAGGCGTGGTCCCAATCCATTCGCCAGATGATTAATAATCCCTGCGACAGCACCCAGATATTTATTCCCTTTGGAACGCTCAATATCGCAGGAACTGGAAGACGGTTTTAAAGCCCGGCTCTTGGCCTTTTGCGTCATCGTGTCGAACACATCATCACTCAGATCAAACAAACGAGAGGCAATGAAAATATTAGATGGGTTAAAGATATTGATCGCCGCTGCGACGCCGATCGCCAGGTATTCAATCGTGCGATCCAATTCTGGGGTGATATCAAGTTCTCCCTGCTGCACCATTTCTTTAATCGCATCGAATTCCAACTCTTTTCCGACACGTTGAGAAACAGAATGTGTTAAAGCCAGATCGGTTGCGACCGTTTCCAGGCAGCCCTGATTGCCACATCCGCAAACACGACCTCCCTCAGGTTCGACTGTGATGTGTGCAATCTCGCCGGCAAGACCATGTTGACCATCCAGCAACTGACCTCCGGTAAACACTCCCATCCCGAAGCCGGAAGTAACATCCAGATTGATAAAGTCATCCATTGCCTGACCAGCACCATAGGTCTTTTCAGACAGACTTAATGAGGTTGATTTCTGGACCAGAATACATTCCAGATCGGTTTTACTGGCAATATCAACGGCGGGCGCCTGCCCGTCCACAATATGCAGGTTCGAAGCCAGAAAAATCCGACCATCATTACTGTTAACCAGACCAGGAACCGTAATCCCCACTCCCAATGCAGGAATATTCTCTTTCTCAACCAGATGCCGAATTTTTCCTGAAATGGTTTCGATCAACTCTGAATACGTCTTGGGAGTCTTGAATCGGTCCAGCTTGTCTTCATGCAAATGTCCATCCAGACCGGAAGCAACAACCGAGCAGTAATCCCAATCCAGAACCACACCAATGACCTGTGCACTGAACCGAGGTAGCTGCAGCAGTTTCCCAGGACGACCCACTGAAAATTCAGCCGTTTCCCGCTCCTCCAATAGCCCGGCATCGAGTAATGCACTGACTGCTTTTGAAACAGTTGGCGCACTGATTCCGGAACATCGCATTACATCAGCACGTGTTAAAGTTCCCTGGCTCTGGATCACTTCCAAAACCTTACGAACGTTCATTTTTCGTAATAAACTCGGTCGGTGTGGAGATTGCATAGTCACTCTACGTATTAAGAAAGAAATGAATTTAACAATGACAGATTGCTAAATTGATTAACAAATCAGTTGAACTGCATTACAAAAAGCGAGAACGGGCCCTTACTAGACTGGCATACTTGGAATGCCTGAGTTGCAGGAAAGTAAAACGTCCTGTCGTTGTAATTTAATATGATACGGAATCTTCATATAATTACAAACGCCCCGCAAATCATTAGTATTCATTTTTTCATGTTGGGATATTTGAGCTCGAAGTTTCAGATATGAAACTGGCAGGAAGGATTGGCCCGATTTTAGTAAACAAACAGACCCGATTGACCAAATAGAAGTCAACTCGGGCCTGCTTGAGTTGGCAACTACCACACTTGATCAACCGGGTATGTAAGTAGCACGGTCTAACCGTTAAGGGACAGTCAATATTTAGAATGAGAGCATAACTAAGTGTTTCCACCAACATACTCTAATCAAGTATAGAACACACCCGGAGAACATGCGTGGAGGTATCACTCTTAAAATACGCAGTTTACGTCACCCAGGAAAACCTGACTATAGTTCACTCACCTCATATCCCGTTCTGATAAAGACTATTAATACTAAAACGCAAATAAAATCTCAGAGTAACCAAAACTCTGAAAAACAAGTCCTCTTATTACGAAAATGATCTGACGGAAGTGGGAGAAGATCAGGGTTTTCGCTGGTTAAATCAAAAGGAATTCCATTTAAGCAGGCAATTCCTTAAAACCGGCTACTCTGCCAGCGATATTGGAGCCTATTATTGCACAAAAAACGCCTCAAGACAGCCCCCCTGAGACGTTGAAATCTTGATGACATGCTAGACAGCGCTATTCGTTCCCGGCTGATGCCTCGTTATAAACATGTAAATCTCGTGTCGGATAAGGAATATTAAATCCGTGCTCATCAAAGCCCAGTTTGATTTTCTCTGTCAAATCCCAACGGGTTGCCCAGTAATCGGCATTTTTCACCCAGGGACGGACCACAAAATTCACACTGCTGTCCCCCAGTTCATTCACTGCAATGATCGGTGCAGGATCTGACAGCACACGCTCATCAGCCTGGACGGTTTGTTCCAGAAATGATTTCACTGCTTTCAGATCATCATCGTATCCACAGCCAATGACCAGATCGATGCGCCGTGTTTCTTTTTTAGAGTAGTTCCTTATCGTCCCGCCTGTGATTTTGGAATTGGGAAGGATAATCGCAATATTGTCAGCCGTTCGTAAATGGGTGGAAAAGATCTGAATTTCTTCCACGATCCCCGCGGTATCCCCTGCTTCGACATAATCGCCGACTTTAAATGGCTTGAACAGGATCAACATCACGCCGGATGCAAAACTGCCCAATGTTCCCTGGAATGCCATTCCGACAGCAAAACCTGCTGCAGCCAAAACCGCTGCCAGCGATGTTGTATTGATTCCCAGCTCCGATAACGCAGCCAGGATCACGATCACCATCAAGATCGAATAAATAATATTTGCGAGAAAGCGAGCCAAAGTAACATCTACTTTCGCCTGATTCATCAACCGGTTACAAAAGCGACTTAAAATATTGGCGACCCATTTTCCCACCAGGAATATCGCAAGGGCCACTACAATATTGATTCCCAGTTGCGTCCCTTGTGTGGCCAGATACTCTTTGACAGTAAGCCAAAGATGATTTGCCGTTGTAATGGGATCTTTAGGAGTGATCGCCTCTTTCTGAGCGAATAATAATGACCACATGGTCTGGTCCCTTTCTGAAATAAAAACGATGAGAAAATGAAATGGCAAAACGACGATCGTCGAACTGAATACCAGGATCACCATTACTGTGTGCAGCCTCAGGCTGGCACGATTCTATGAGGTTTCCCACGCCAGTCCAACTTAGAATTTCATTATTTTCCCATGCAGATTCAGGCTGACACCTTTGGAGGGAAATGCCATAATGACTCCACAAAACAGTTCAGATCAACTACAATCAATGCAATACCAGTAGTAACTCGTATTCTCTGAGTTCTGATCAAATTCTTATTTGCAGGAAGCAATCCATATGTCTATCCCTTTCCGCATCAGCCTGATTGTCAGCATCTTTGCTGTAGGGATCACACTCTCCTCCCTGTCTGCTGCCGATCCGGAGAAAAAGAACACTGATTCTTCAAAAGTACTCGTCACTGTCAACGGCCAACCTGTGACCCAGGCCGATCTGGATTTTGCTTACCTTTCGCGCGGTATCGCCAATGCCCACCAGGCTGCCAGACAGCAAATTCTGGAAGGTCTGGTCAATCAGCGGTTAATCGAAGCCTTTCTGGCGCAGCAAAAAATCACCGTCCCACCACAACAACTGGACGAGAGCGTTTCGCGGGTAGAAAAAATGATCCGCAAAAAAGGGGACAATCCTGAGCAGGTCCTTGCCAAAATGGGATTCACCCCGGAAAAGCTGCGTGCGGCGATCGCACTTCCCCTGTCGTGGAACATTTATGCTAAACGAGAAATCACACCGGCCCAGATGCAAGCCTATTTCGACGCACACCGGGAAGAACTGGACGGGACACGTGTGGAAGCCAGTCACATACTTTTGAAGTTGCCACCAAATGCAGATCAGGAATCAGTACAACAGGCCAAACAGAAACTAGCTGACCTCCGCAAACAAATCCTGGCCGGAACACTTACTTTCACCGCAGCCGCCGCTCAACATTCAGAAGCACCCAGCAAAAATGAGGGAGGCAAACTGGTCACATCGGCTTATCGCGGTAAAATGCCCGTTGTTCTAACAGAACAGATTTTCCCATTAAAGGTCGGCGAAATCAGTGAGCCCTTTCAAACTCCCTTCGGCGTTCACATCGTCACACTCAAAAAGAAACATCCTGGTCAATTCAGTCTGGAAGATGTACGGGGAGAAATTTTTAAACTCCTCTCCCGCTCTCTGTGGGACACCACCATTCAAAAACTACGCAGTACCGCCAAAATCGACTGGAAGACAGACTCTCCTAACTAGAGGCGCTCCTCAATACTCAACTTACCCACCCTGGTTGAGAGAATCGCATATGCCCCCTAATAAACTGATTGAGACAATCAAGATCGAAGGTACACAACCGGGGCAACACCTGCTGATACTGGGAGGCGTACACGGAGATGAATACGAGCCGATGGCCGCCATTCGGCTGCTCAAATCACAAATCAATCCCAACCAGCTTACCGGCAGAGTGACACTGGTCCCCGTCGTGAATCAGCCGGCCTATGAACGTTTCCAGCGGTGCGGGCCGGATGACCTCGATCTGGCAAGAACCTTCCCTGGCTCAGAGGAAGGTTCAATCAGCCAGCAAATTGCCGCTGAAGCAACGCAACTCATTCAATCAGCTGACTATCTGATTGACCTGCACACGGGAGGTGTGATTTCAAAGCTGGCTCCCTTCTCCGGATACACGCTGCACTCTGACCCCATGGTTCTGGAAACACAGCGGCGGATGGCGCGGGCCTTTAACCTGCCCGTCGTGTGGGGAACGTCGGCGCACCTGGAAGGTCGCTCGCTGTCAGCGGCCCGCGATCATCGTGTGCCTGCAATCTATGCCGAATGGAGTGGCGGCAGTGGCTGTGACCCAGAAGCCGTTTCCGGTTATGCAGCAGGGTGTCTGTCGGTGATGTCTGAACTTAAACTGCTCGATCGTGACGTTGAATTAAAGCCCATTTTGCATCACATCGAAGATAACCGCCAGGAGAGTGGCCATCTGCAACTCCAGAACCATGCACCGATGTCAGGCTTCTTTGAACCAGCAGTTCGGTTGATGGACCCGGTTCATGCTGGTGATCAACTGGGAACAATCTGCTCCGTGACCGGCGATACAGTCACTCCTGTCACTGCCAGCCAGACAGGTGTTGTGCTGGGACTGAGAACACTGCCTTATGTCAAACAAGATGAATGGCTGGCTGTGATTCTGGAAACGGAACGGTAAACCACAATGGAGAACCAGAGGACCCAGACATGAATGAACGACCCGTTGCCATGATCACCGGCGCAGCAGGAGGCATCGGCGGTGAAACGGCAGTCCGCTTCGCTGAACGAGGCTATGATTGCGTTCTGCTGGCACTCCCTTCAGATGAATTAGAACCGGTCACTAGCCGTATCGAGCAAGCCGGCGGTCAGTTCCTGTCTTGCCTCGGCGATCTCACAGACCTCAAATATGCTCAATCCGCCGTTGAACAGTGTATGGCAATCTGGGGACGCATTGACGTACTTGTCAACAATGCCGCCTGGCGTGAAATCACCACGATGCGAAAGATTGAACTCGCCAGTTGGGAAAAAACCTTACGCGTCTGCCTGACTGCCCCTGCCTTCTTATCACGCTGGTGTGCCGAACAGATGGAACCTCAAGGCAGGGGCGTCATTATTAACGTCTCCAGCATTCAGTCCCAGATGGCAGCCGGCATCAGTCCGGCTTATGTCGCCGCTAAAGGCGCACTGGATTCACTCACCTACGAACTGGCAACGCTCTATGGTCCTGCAGGCATCCGTGTGCTCAGTATCAATCCCGGCGCCATCGACACCGCTATGGGCAAAGACATCGCCGTTGACCAGCAACAGACAACGGCTGACAAAATCCGTCAGGCTTCCGAAGAGATGATCCCCCTGCGCCGCTGGGCCCATCCCCGGGAAATCGCCCGCAGTATTGTGATGCTCGCCAGTGACGATGCCAGCTATCTTACGGGCACTTCGATCACCGTCGATGGTGGCTGGAAACAACAATGCTCTCCCTATCCAATCAAGCATCTGCAACTTCCTGATGAATTCCCCGCAGAGTAACTTTATTCTGCCGCATTGAGACGTCTGATTGCAATTCGAATTGCCCCCAGACTGGAATCATCGACACACTCCACAGACGAAGGTTCTCTCTGTTGAAAGTGTAGCTGTTCTAAAAGTGAAACCCGGTATTCGCGCTGCTGCAGCAACAGCCCGCCGGTTAATGCCAGCGAATAATTTTCTTTGGTCAAATGCAAGCGGGAAACAACCACTTGAACCAACTCTGCAAGTTCTGTCACCGCCTGCTGTAGTATCTCACGCGCCACATGATCTTCGTTTTCTGCCGCCTCAAACACCAGCTTCGTCAGTGCGGCAATATCGCTACGTTTGCTTTTATGATCATAGACGTAACGAATCAAAGCACGCGGATCATCCAGACCCAACGCGTGAAGAATCATAGACTGCAAACAGGTTTCCCGTCCGAGCCCATCGACGGCTTTTGCAATTGCTTTCAGTGCCGCCAATCCAATCTGATATCCGCCCCCTTCATCTCCCAGTAGATATCCCCAGCCTCCCGCGCGAGCAATTTGACCAGTTTGATTCATTCCATATGCCAGCGAGCCAGTGCCTGCAATCAATGCCACACCGATTCCCTCGGGTGTTCCCGCGGCCAATACGGTCTCAGCATCGGTAACAACATCGATTTGTTCTGCGACTTGATTCTCCTGCGCCCAATTCACCCACGTCTGCTGTTCTTCTGCACGACCGGCTCCTGACATGCCCATACACAAGGCAGCCACCCTTCGGGGCTGTGTACCAGTAGACTGAAATGCAAGCTCAATCGCCCGTTGGACTGCTGCCGCCGCTGGCACGATGCCAATGGCATTCAAATTCGAGGCGCCTGCTGTTCCACGACCCACGACATGAAAATCGCCTCCCTCAGAAAGAACCGCAAGAGACGCCAGAGTCTTGGAGCCACCTCCGTCAATTCCCAAAACGAGTTCGTTCGAGTGCAGTGACATGCTTCTGTTATTTCCCCCTGGAGACGGCAGACGTTTTAAATCAAAACTTAAACGCCCTCTGCTCCTTCCAAAACCTGTCTTAGGTGACCGTGCGCCTGTTTGAGCAGTTCTCGCGCGGTTTCCGGTGAAACGTTTCGCTTCACATGCACAATCGCCGTTTTCAGTTCTCCTTGACATGCTTCCAAAACAGACTCGGCTGCCTCGCGTGATAAACTGGTAAACGCCATCAAAATTCGGATCGACCGTTCGATCAGTTTCTGATTTGTCGCCCGCAGATCAACCATTAAATTACCATAGGTTTTTCCGATGCGGACCATCGCCCCTGTCGTCAGCATGTTCAATACCATTTTGGTCGCGGTTCCCGCTTTCAAACGGGTCGAACCTGTGACCACTTCCGGGCCCACAACCGGACAGATCGTCAAATGGGCGACCTCTGCCAGTTGGTTTTCCTGATTGCACGTTAACGCAATCGTCTGCGCCCCCTGCTCTTGTGCATACTTTAAACCGGCAATCACGTAAGGCGTTCGCCCGCTGGTCGCAATTCCTACCAGCACATCATTTTTGTTGAAGTCCAACTCTTCCAGATCGGCAACCGCGAATTCCGGTCGATCCTCGGCCCCTTCAATGGCATTCGTAAGTGCCTGTTTACCGCCGGCGATCAATCCCACCACAAGCTCGGGAGGACTGTTAAACGTTGGCGGGCACTCGCTGGCGTCCAGCACACCGAGCCGTCCCGAAGTACCTGCCCCCATATAAATCAGACGCCCGCCTTTTAAAAAAGCGTTAGTAATCAGATCAATGGCGGCGGCAATGGTCTCTGCTTCCGCTTCAACGGCAGCGGCGATCTTCGCGTCTTCTGCATTCATTAACTGTACGATTTCCAGACTGCTCATCGAGTCAATCTGATCCGAAGCCGAGTTACGTTGTTCTGTTGTTAAACGATCTAACATGTTGATTAGCCTGTCAAAAATACGATCTGCCAGTTACTATGATAACCGGGTTTTTGATTCCCGAAAGGATGCAACCCACCAATCTGGTCTTGATTTGTTAAAAGCCTTTGATTGATCCTGTCCTGCGTATCGTTCATCGCATTCTAGCCAGACACACATTGAATTGAATCAGGTATCGCCTCTGTGAACATTGCCATTGGAACTGTCGACCTGCTAATTCTCGGCCTGTATCTGATTGGCGTCGTGATCTTCGGTTCCTGGGTTGGCGGAAAGCAGAAAAATCTGTCCGACTACTTGCTCGGCGGAAAAACGCTTCCCTGGTGGGCCATCCTGGGCTCGATTGTTGCGACGGAAACCAGCACGGTCACATTTCTCAGCGTACCGGGCATCGCCTATGAACCGGGAGGCAATCTGCAGTTTTTACAACTGGCACTCGGCTTTATTGCCGGACGTTTCCTGGTCATTCTGTTTTTGCTCCCGCTTTATTTTCGCGGAGAAATCTATTCCGCTTATGAAGTGTTCAAAAAGCGATTCGGCGGGACGACAGAACGTACGGCTTCACTGGCGTTTATTGTGATGCGGACTCTGGCCGATGGACTGCGACTGTATCTGACAGCACTGGTGCTGGAAAAGGTAGTCGGCATCCCGTTGACTGCCTGTGTTATTACGATTGGTATCGGCACCATTATTTACACCTGTCTCGGTGGAATGAAGTCAGTCGTCTGGAACGACTGCCTGCAATTCGTCATCTATATTGCGGGCGCCGTTTTTGCGTTCGCCATCATCATCCAGGCACTGCCTGATGGCTGGAACGAATACCAGCAATTCGCGGTCACACATCATAAGTGGACGATGTTCAATTTTGACTGGAACCTGTCTGATAAATATACCTTCTGGGCCGGTTTGATTGGGGGACTGTTCCTTTCCATGGCCACACATGGTGCCGACCAGCTAATGATTCAACGCTATCTGGGTGCACGAAGCCAGAAGGATGCCGCCAAAGCCCTGGGAATCAGTGGGTTTGTCGTTTTCGCACAATTTGCTCTATTCCTTTTATTAGGAATTGCCCTCGCCGCCTTCTACGATGTCTTTCCGCCCAAAACCGCATTCCAGAAAACAGATGAAGTCTTTGCGACCTTTATCATCGACAATCTTCCGGTAGGCATTAAAGGACTGACGCTGGCTGCCGTCTTTGCTGCCGCCATGTCAACACTCTCCAGTTCACTCAGTTCCACTACAAGCGCTCTGGTCAATGACTTTTATTTGCCGCTGAGCTCAACGACAAAAAAACCGGCAGAGCTGGTTACCATCAGTCGTGTCTTCACAGCTTTGTTTGGAGTGGCTCAAATTATCGTCGGCATCGCCAGTCAATCAATCTCAGAAAGCGTTGTCGGGAGTGTATTCTCCATCGCCGCCATCTCAACGGGCCTCATTCTGGGAATCTTCTTTTTAGCAACCTTCAGTAAGCAGGCATCACAGGCTTCTGCACTGGTCGGTTTTCTCATCGGCTTAATCATCGTGCTCTTCGTGGCGTTCGGTATGAAAGAAGAAGTCGCCTGGCCCTGGTATACACTAATCGGAGCCAGCACCGTCTTTATCGTCGGAATAATCGGCAGTGTATTTCTTCCTCAAGTTAATCAACCTACCGATGAATGAGTTCTGACTTAGACCGTACGCACCGCTACTGTCCGCGCCAGAGGATTTGATCGGAAATCGCCAATTGCTCTTGCGCCGCAGCGATGTCACTCTTAAAGCGGCGGGCATCAACCGGATACCCCTTGGTCGGCTTCAAGTCAGGTACGTGCTCCGACCAGTACTGATTGAACAGCTCCATCATCACTTCGCGCGTATACTTGCAAACCATTGAAGAAACCGCCACCGGGAAATGGTCTTCTGCTTTTGTCTGAAAACGTATTTCCGTGTTTCCCACTTTATAGACACTTTTTGCCGTTGATTCTTCCATTCGAAAAATCATCTCCCCATCGAGAACTTCATCCAGAAACTCATCATAGCGATTCCGACCGCCATGTTTGTCACCAATAATAAGTATGGGCTCTGCCGTTTCCCGGTCCCAGACACGTGTCAACAAGTGCATACACAGCCGCGTCAGCAAAACTCCTTTACTGCCATATTCCCGGCACAGACGATTGAAGCGTGCGGGCAAAACAATTTCAGAACAAAATGCCTGCAACTGAATTCCCGCAGTAGCGAGGGCTCGTTGCAGATCCTGTTGCGACTGGTCTATCGACTCGGCTGCAACCGTTGCAGGTATCGCGAACTCACCATTCCCATTCCAAGGCTGCTGCTGAATTTCCGCGAGGTGTTCGGGAGAAGCCACCAGTAAACGCCAGAGCGTCTCTAAGGATGTCAGCCCTTCGGCCCCATTGAATTGTTGCAGAAACGGTAACGTCGATCGCTCCAGCGGCGCCAGACCGGCCGAGGAAGAATGCACCTGTTTTGAATCGGCCACGTGCAACTGACTCGATTTTTTACCGGGCTTCTTTTGCGAAACGACCGATTCCAGTGCTTGCCAGAAATCAAACTCACGCGGGTCTCCCGGCACTTCCCATAAACTCGCCGTAATCACCAGCGGTCCCAGATTGGGGCCGTAGCCCGCTTCATCCATGCCGATCACATAACCCATATACTGCCCGCGAATTCTTAAGTAAAATCAATGGAATAAGATTGATACTACGCGGACATGATAAGAGAATCTAATCGTAAGCGAAACAATTGCCGGCAGAGAAAATGAAAGAGTCCTTGGATTATCAGGCGCTTATTCAAAACGCAGCAAACCAAACGTATCCGGACGCGGCTCTGTCGTCAGCGGATGATTCCAGCCTTGTAAACCGACGGCCGGCAGAATGCGAACCACGGAAAAACCCCATGTTGTACGTTTCAGCTGTGTCGCAGGTGCCAATTCCTTCAGAGGAATCGCGATTTCGGTTCTCCAGTACTGTTTGTCCTTTTCACGGGCAACATACCAGCGCGGGTTCCAGCTCTGATCAATCCAGCAACGGTCGCTGGTCCAGCCTCGATGATCCACTTCCATCTGATAATAGGTTGTATAATCACGGTCGATGTCAAACGCGAATGAAAGTCGATCCTGCAATTGCAGATCGGCATCATAATCGCGGCCCGTATCAGGAGCCGCCGGGTAATTCAGCCCCGCGCTAACCGGGATGCTGGCAGCAAGATACAAATATTCTTTATCGTATGACATCAGCACAAACGGCCGACTGAGATTGTCACGCCCCGCTTCACCCTGCTTTTCCAGATCAGAGGCAGGCTTATCCGAAAGGCGCAGTTCATCTGCATCCTGCCAGCATTCATCGGACAACAGACCATCCAACACGGGACGTGTTTTTGTAAAACGACAAAGATAAACAGGCCGAGGCGGTGTACTGGCAGGATGCAGTAACCAGTTCTCTGCTTTGGCGATGCTTTTCCACGACTCATTCGCTCCAGGCTTATGAAAGTTGTGAAAAATGTCATCGGCTTTCCCGTGCGATCCAATCAAACGATAGAGCGAAGCCAGCGGAATCTGAACGTCCGGCGTTTCATAAAACGCGGGCGCATATTTCTGAAACCATTTTACAGCCGCCAGTGCCTGTTTTTTCCAGTTCTCAGCCGTCTGCGTACGCCAGTTCTGGGGTGCCCCTGTATTGAGTTGCCCAACCTGTTTCACAGTGCTCAGTAAAGGAGAAGGAAGTTTCTCTGAAAACTGAAATGCATTTTGTACCTGATTCGAAGCCTGCGGATCAGAATTCGTTGACCGCGAGCGTTCAACAGGGACCTGACGATTTCGTTGCCAGGCAATCTCTTCACTGGACCAGAGTTGAAATAGCCACAACATGCCCCGCACGGCTTCGGGTTCCTGAGGAAACTGTTCCACCAGCTCCTGATACGTGGCTTCTGCTTTCACTAAATCCTGATTCGCAATGTATTGCTGTGCCAACTGTTCTAACTGCAATGCCGCCTGCCGACGCGAAAGTCCTTGCGTAATTGTTTTCAAATGAGACATCAGCTGCGCGGAAAACAAAGGATCATTAATCAGCTTCGAGGCCATCGCCTTCAGATTCCGTTGACGTTCGGCCAGTTTTCGATTGCGTGCCTCATCGGCATCATTGATCTCAATCAACACACGGCGGGCAGCCGACCCGGGGGCAAGGCCGATCCCCGCAAACAAAGTCCCCCCGGAAATGGCAGGTTGCCTGTCGCCATTGTTCTCCTGATCGACATTAATGAGACGATAAACACTACGTTCTTCATCAGAGGCCAGAGTTTTACCGAGAATTTGTTTTCCTGTGGAAGCAACCGTGGCTGCCGTCGTGCCGAGACGTACCAGATATTCATCGGATTCCACAGAAACCTGACCGGAACTGCCAGGCGGCAACCGCAGGTAAACTTTCTTAACCTTCCAGGGCGTCAGGCCAGCGTGCTCGCGATGTTCTATATACCGTGTCGAATCGGCAGCGTAACGCACGGCCTGCAACATGGCATCTTTCACCAGGGTCGATGCAGCATCTTTCCCTTGTGGCTGATCGATAATTAGAACCTCGGGTCGCCATGTCCGCAACTGCGCCACGAATCGACTCAACGTGACTGAAGCCAGCCGACCTTCCGTATGCCGATTCCACTCTTCAATGAGACGGTCTGCATTCTGTTCGAGTCCCGGAATCTGAACCGGAAATCGCCAATCCTGCTGACCCAGCGAACCACCGACGCTGACTACCGATTCGTTCAATCGCAAATCCAAATCCTGTTGTGACTGACTGTCCGGCCCCAGATCGCGACGGATGGGTAACGCAACCAGACTGCGGTAACCCTGATCGCCCGCATATTTACTCAACATATCAAACGAAATTTGTGAGGGCCGGGCATGCACACACATCAAAGCCACACGCCGGGGAGTCCTATGGTTGGACTGCCAGGTACGTCCCCCGTCCGTTGTGGACAGTATTGTGCCCAAGGCTCCGACAGCACAACCGGTCCGATCATCGACAAAATGAATCGCTGCCAGAGGTGCACTCTGATTGGTCCATTGCTGACGCCAGGTTTTGCCCCGGTCCGTTGAATGCCAGATCACGGAACCTGGATCGCCGGCAATCCAGATCAGATCGCCGCGAACTTCGACAGCCCGAAAATCTGAAAAATCTTTGAGCGAGTCAGGCAGCGCCGTCTCCGGCATCTCCCAGACAACGCCCTTGTTGACCGATTTCCGCAGTAACGCACCATCGCCGACCATCCAGCCAGTTGATGTCATCGGCAGTTTGACAGCCTGAATTCCTCTTAATCCTTGAGGCGGAAACCGTGGAGGCAATACCGAACCGCCGCCGACTAGAATCAGACGGCCTTGAGATCCCGCAACCACTCCCGTATCCACATCAAAAAACGCAGCGGTACGATAGCCTGTAGATTCGTAGCCGGTCACATCCTGCCACGTCTTGCCACCATCTGTGGTTTTAAATACACCGGTCGCGTGTTGTACCGAAGCATCGCCGACAACCACACCTTCCTTCATTCCGAAAAAACGGACGTAGTGCAATCGAGGCAGGCGTTTCTGGATCAGTTCTTCCCAGGTCTTGCCCCCATCTTTTGTGAACAGTAAGACTCCCTGATTCAGATGTCCGTATGCTGCTGTACCACCGCCGACGATCCAGCCAATTTGATCTGTCAGAAAACAGATATGACGCAAGGGGCACTGCACGGGACTGGAAACGAACTGCCACGTCCTTCCGCCATCCTCGGTTTTTCGAATCACCCCATGGTCACCAACCGCCCAGCCGGTCTTGGATCCCAGAAACTGTACGGCGTGCAGGTTGGCATCATCCAGTAAAGGCGAACCTGAAACCGCAGATCCTGTGTCAGCAAAGAGAGATTGAGAAACAGCCAGCAGACTGAGAATCGGCAGGCACCTGAACAATGCTGATAGACTCTGGATTTTGTAGTTCTCTTGGTTAAAAAACAGCATCGGACATCCTTGTTCGAATCGATTCCAAGCAAAACAGATGATCAGACAAGCCACTTCTACTCAGATTAGTCCTGATTCCCTGTCAAAAGCGGGGCGTAGTTTACAAAAATGCCGATTTTACGGGAGGGGAAGTTTAAACTCATTGCAGGTCCATTTTCACAAAATCCCGGTATTTTCCCCCGTGGATTGCTAGTGACATCCCTTGAAGGGCCTACCCGGATTGTTATACTGGGAAATCCTCGTGATTGAGCTGATCTTCAGTGATCCATTCAGAATAGAAGAGCAAACTCAACAACAAGCCCAAGTGGCGGAATTGGCAGACGCGCTAGCTTGAGGGGCTAGTGGGGGTAATCCCCGTGGAGGTTCGAGTCCTCTCTTGGGCACTTTGATATTAAAGGACTTAGGGTAATTAAACCCTGAGTCCTTTTTTGTTGAATGGAATTACCGCGGACAAATCGCGGACAGAATTTCAATGAGATTGGAAATACATTGAATCCCATTGCCCCCCAGAGCTCACTGGTAATGTTCGCTGCAAAACTGACTACCGCGATCCGAGTGATGTAACAGACCTCTTGCGGACAGAGACGGATGGTCACCCTCTACCACAGAACTGGTAGGTCCTGCGACTCGTAAAAAGGATTCAACTTCCAAGAAAGCTCCTGTTCCTGCACCGAAGAAAGAACTTAAGAAAGCACTAGCCCCAAAACGGGCACCTGCTCCAGCTCCGAATAAGGAGTAATTATGCTTTAGTTCATGATGATCTATGAGCTCGCTGCTCTATTTTAAAACTTGTTTAACACAACTGACTGGAGATGATGTGGTGGCAGTTCTGGATCGCGTCAAAGCGGCTCGAGACTGTCCCCAGTCAATCCGTGTAGATAAAACGGCCCTGAGTTCATTTCGAAGAGTCTGGACTGGTGGGCTTACTTCAACAAAGTAACTCTAGATTTCAGTCGACTGGGAAAACCAACCGACAATGCGTATTGCGTATATTGAATCGTTCAACGGGCGGGTTCGCCAGGAGTGTTTAAACCAGCATTGGTTTTTAAGCCTGGCAGACGCTCAGGAACAAATCGACCAGTGGCGGCTGGACTATAACGAAAACCGCCCACACAGCTCACTGGGAAACCAGACCCCGGTGGAGTTCGCGAAAAATTCATCTCTGGCGCGCCAGGGATGAATTTACTGACCTTGCCCCCAACCTTGAGCCAATTGGAATGTTCGAAATTCAAGGTAATCATCCACTGGTGCGCATGGTGGCTGCCATATCCGTTCTATTTTCTGATGCAAAATACGCTTGAGATCATTTTTATGAATCTCCCGGTGCCCGTTCGGTGTTTAACATGGGAAGGCAGTTCATTACTACGAACGGCGAAAATTCGATCTGTTATTCCACGATTGCCAGATGGGCCTGCATCCCGTTTTTGTTGCTGGGAGAACTCATCTGCTCCCCCCTGGACGAAAGAATTGTGCGACCCGTTCGCTGAGATCTTCTCATTAACGCTCTGGTGTTACACTCCCAACATGCTGGCGCATAGTCAAATAATGACGTCGATTCTCCGTCTAAAAAAACATGGGAAAGTAAGTACTTAATCCATTTATAATAAATGTCTTTAACCTCAACTAGCAAATGCACTTAAATTGATTTTTGATTAATATAGAACTTCGTTGTTTGTCCATTTCTCGAAATGAGTGTTGATATTTACAACCTTATCTGTATATTCAACCACATGGAACATGACCATCAGGCCACTCGTGTTTTTCTCTAGAAATACAGTGCTTATATATATTGTCCTGCCAAAGCAATCGCATACACACATGTAAGCAACCAAGACCTAGCCATGAAACTAAATAGTTACTTAAAAAGTGTATTCTACTTACTAACAGGAATTATTTTTCTTGGAAGTGCCTTTATTTTAGCGGCAAAATTAGATGGCACCAAAACATCCTCTCAACCTGAAGGACTGCAGGTAACCCCGCTTGTATTAGATCTTGGCAAAATCAATCAGGGTGAGATTATAAATGAAGAAGTCAACATAAATAACTACTCAAAAGATACGTTCACAAACGTAAAACTTTTGTCATCTTGTGGTTGCACAGTAGTATCAAATGTACCAAATCGTTTCCTGCCCGGTGAATCATTTCAACCGAGGATCGAATTCAATTCTTCAGGTAAAAGGGGGAAATCAAGAGCGAACTTACTGCTGGAATATGTATCGCCAGGAAACCAAAAAGAAACAAAGTTGATAGAGTTAGTAGCTGATGTAGAGCCAACTATTTACTTGACGCCTACAAAGCTCAGCTTTTCTCCAAATGATAGTTTCAACTCTGAACAAATCATTCAATTAAATTCGCATAATGGAGTAGGTTTTATGATTGACCTGCTCTCGATAGATCATTTTGCCTTTGATTGTGAAGAAGTCTTTGAATCAGCGAAAGATGTTGAGTCAAATACAAGAGCAAGATCGATCCGTATCATTTTTGATTCTGATCGATGGAAATCAAATGTAAAACGAATGGGCAAAATTACTGATTTTAAGCTAAGGATAAAAACGAACATCAAATCTGAACCTGCAATCGAAGTTCCCATCGAAGTTCAGGACACAATATAAATCAGCTTGCCCACGATTGGAAAAAAATTTATGATTCCACGACTTATCAATAAAGAGTATTCACTCAAGCAATTGGTCTTGTTAATTATTTTTGGATTATCATTGCATTTTACGAATGATTCATATGCGTTTGATGAAGATCTGGTTCGGGAACAAGCAGAAAAACTCTTCAAAGAAATCTACGACAATCGATTAAAGCTTGAGACAGCAAAGTTAGATTGGATCGTTGAGATCAAGGAATGGAAAGATCGTCCAGAACAAGTCGGCGCCACTTCAAATTATACTGGATGGTATGACTATCGTGAAAATCGTTTTCGAGTTGAACTTGAGCAAGAATCGACGACAAACCCTGAGTTAAATAGTGAAAACAGATTTGCCTTCGACAAAGATCGTTATCTGCTGTTTTCTGGAGATAATACTGCCGGAAAAGAATATGATGGATATGACGTTCAATTTATGAAATCGAAAGATTCCTCAGTGATTTACTCCCTTTCAACAGATCCCAGATTAGTCGGAATTTTGCCTTCAGGCTACTATGGGTTACTCTCTAACTCATTAGAAGATTTCCTCAAGATATTAACTAAAGCCAGCAAAATAGAGATCACTAAAGAAGATCTTGATCAGAGAAATGTGATAAAGCTAATTATCTGGCAAGATACAGGGACTGACTACAAGGTAACTTATTGGTTAGCCCCCGACCTTGATAATATGCCAATTAGAATTGAGACACATGCAGAACGGAATGGCGTTGTCATGAAAAATGAGTTTAAAACTCAGTGGAAAGATTATGAAAGTCCCACTGAAACAAATGGAAGAGTATGGCTTCCTTTGAAGCTGGAAGCCAATAAATGGAAAAATGATGAATTGATCAAAGTGGAAGTTTTCAAATTGATTGATGCCAAGCTGGGGGAAAGAGCAGATGACAGGTTATTTACCTGGGACGGCATGAATATCAAAAACAAGTTTGTTGTCGATTTTATTTCACAAAACAGCAAGTTTACGAAACAGTGGAATAATACGAAGAAAGAATTTGAGGCATGGCAACCAGTGTTTCTAAATGATGTTGTCAAAAAATCACTTCCCGAAAGAAAAAATGTGCCTCAGTCTCAAAGTTATACAATGTTGATACTGATCATATTTAATGGAATTGTCGGTCTCGTATTAATTTTTTGGGCAGTGAAAAGGTTTGTGTTCAAGTGACAAACACAATTTTTTATGAATGAGCAATGATACTCGATGTAGGATTTTTTTCACAAACTTAAGAAGGAGATTAGAATGATGCTTGAAAATGTTTCTAAAAAAAGAAATGACTCAAAGGCCTTTTCGTATCGAACTGTTTTTATTGCATGCATGTTATTATTAGCTATATGTACTCAATACTCCTTACAGAACGTACTCGCACTGGAACCTTGCACGAAACTACCTTTTCAGAGCAATGTCGACTGTGTTGCAGCTTTTCCCAACCCTGTACCTCCCGACTGCGCAGACATGATTGTCCCGGATAAGATCGATAAATGTGGTACAGCTGGGCCAAACACGTCATCTGATAATTGTAAAACGTCAACTGTAGAAGACAACTGTAACAGAAGATATCCATATGAAGTGAATTCTAGCATGACTGGCTGCGTATCTGCAGGACCATTTGTACAAAACAAAGCATTAAAAGCAGTAGATGGAGGCGCTTGTCTTGTTGAATAGCCTCTTATTGAATCGTTAGTGATATGTTTCTTTTCAAGATAAAGGCAAGGCGATGGAATATTTTCATCGCCTTGCTACTATTGATTCATGCGTTCTTACTCGCAGGTATTTCATTTAGAAGCAGTCCTAATCTAAATGAACCGGGACACATGGTTGCTGGACTTGCTTTCTGGCATTTTGGAGACACTTCCTTATATCGTGTGAATCCTCCGCTCATCAAAGTGATTGCCACTCTACCGGTTTTTCTTTCAAAGCATGAAACTAATTGGGCAGCATATATTCCCAATCCACAAGCGCGTTCTGAATTTGTTCTCGGTTCTGCTTTTTTCAAATTAAATGGCGTTCATTCTTTTTGGTTATTTTCTATCGCTAGATGGATTTGTATTCCATTGAGCATAATGGGTGGCATCGTTTGCTATTGTTGGGCAACAGACTTATATGGCTCTAAGTCCGGAATTCTTGCCCTGACTATGTGGTGTTTTTCCCCAAATGTTCTCACATGGGGAGCATCCATTACGCCTGATCTAGGTACAACGGCATTGGGAATAATCGCTAGCTATGCTATGTGGAAATGGTTAAAAACACCTGAATGGTTTCATGCTATTTTTTCTGGAGTATTTTTAGGTCTTGCACTTTTATCAAAAACTCTTTGGATCTTTCTGTTTATTTATTGGCCGTTGTACTGGTTTTTCCTAAAAATCACCTCAAAAAATGTTACAAAATCACAATGGATAAATCAGGGGGTACAACTCAGCATAATACTAATGATCGGGATCTATTTCGTTAACTTGGGATATGGCTTTAGAGGTACTTTTAAACCATTAGGTCAATACCATTTTATCAGTAATACGCTGACTGGTAATACAAACCATTTAGAAAACACCCATGGATTAGAAAATCGCTTTCGAGGTGGAATACTTGAGAAGGTTCTAATCCCTGTCCCAGAAGATTATGTTTTAGGAATCGATCTTCAAAAGAGAGACTTTGAACTTGGCAAATGGTCATACCTTCGTGGAGAGCATCGTTTGGGGGGGTGGTGGTATTATTATATTTATGCCATCCTAATTAAAGTTCCCTTAGGGTACTGGTTATTATTTTTGCTGGCATGTTTTTACACGCTTAAAAAATTGACAGAAGTTTCCTATCGTGATGACTTATTCCTGATCCTACCTGCAGTCATAATACTGGTATTGATTAGTTCTCAAACCGGCTTCACCAAGTACTTACGTTATGCGCTTCCTTGCTTTCCATTTGTTTTTATATGGATGAGTAAAATTGCTCAGTTATGTGGGCAGCAGTTTCAATACTCACTAACAATTTATATTTCGATGACCTGGGCTATTGTAAGCAGTCTTACAGTATACCCGCACTCCATGTCTTATTTTAATGAATTAATTGGAGGCCCATCAGCAGGTGCAAAACATTTGCTCGACGCAAACATTGATTGGGGACAAGATTTGCTTGAATTGAAAAAATGGTGTGATCAGCAACCGGCTATGGAACCGTTCTATGCAGATTGTTTTACTTTTCTCAACATGAACGATTTGGGAATTCAGGCAAAACATCCTCCCTCCGAAGCATCTCCCGGCTGGTATGCAATTAGTATTACTCAAAGATATGGAAGGGGAAAACGATATAAATATCTTGATCAATTCGAACCTGTAAAAAAAATTGGTTATTCAATTTTAATTTATCACTTAACCGATTCGGCGAATAAGTAAGTGTTTCGAATTAAAATAACAGTGACTTTCCCCCTTTTTCCGTACCAGTTGATTCAGAAATGGGAGGGGAAGATCACTGTCACACTCTCTTTTCTGTTGCGACCTAGCCTGTGATGGATGTCAAACAAAGTCTCCCCATACTTATTGCTTCTGATCAAATAACCAATCAAGCAATTGATTTGATTGACCATAGGTCTGACTCCAGCAGTTGTGTTTGCCCCCTTCTAATTCATGGTAGAGGGGACTTGCTCCCAGAGCTCTAAGGGCTTCAATCATTTTTCTTGACTCGGAAACCGGAACCACTTGATCTTCATCGCCATGCACAACCCAGAGGGGAAGATGTACGAATTTTGAAACTGTCTCGGGGTCACCGCCTCCGCAAATGGGAGACGCGGCTGCAAATAAGTCTGGGTATTGCGCGATCATGCTCCATGTGCCGTACCCGCCCATGGAAAAGCCGGTGATATAAATCCGCCGTGGATCGATGGCGTGTTTTTGTGAGATCTCCGAAATCATCTGATGAATGAGATCAATCAAATTCCGGGAATCCTGTGGCGAATTGGGAGCAACGATGGCGGATGACCAGTTCATCTCCTTCGGGCACTGTGGTGCCAGCAGATAACAGGGGTATTTCTCTTGCCTATCAGGCTGTGCCATCTGCTGTGGTAGAGACCTCAATTGGCTCACATTATCATACCCCCGTTCTCCTGATCCATGCAAAAACACAATCAGTGGATATTTTTGATCGCGTTCTACGACACGAGGTTTTAACAATCTGGCAGTAAAGGGGACTTGTGTTGTGTAGACCGGGAATTGTATTGGGTAACTTAATTCTTCGAAGTTGTAGACCGCATCGGAGTCCAAACCTTTCTCATCGAGTACCTGGCGTTCCTGATACCGGATTGCTCCTAAAGCAATCAGATTCACAGAGCCCCATATCAGGAAGCAGATCAGATTGAATTTTGAGATTTTCATATTCCTGCTCGTGTAAGATTATAGGTGGCAAGACACCCATTGATCATATAAACCGATCATCCCATATCTAAACATTGATGCGAAAAGAAGAGTCGACGATTATTCTGTGAATCTTTCTTGAGAGGTAAAAAACAGTCGTGCACATGAGAACCATCTGTGATAGTATACTAGTGGGCAACGTGTTTTTTGAACAATAATCGTACAAAAGGAGCGTAATTCATGAAACGAAGAAACGGCTTTTCGTTAATCGAACTCCTTGTTGTAATTGCTGTCATCGGTATCCTGATTGCGCTAGCAATCCCGGCGATTCAGGCTTCCAGACAGGCTGCTCGCAGGACGCAGTGCCAGAATAATCTGAGGCAGATCGGCTTGGCGCTGCACAACTACCATGAACAGTTCCAGACATTGCCACCTCTGGCAATCTGGGGAGGGCCCCCAGGTGAACCGCTGGGAGGTGGCGCCCTGCCGATTGGTCTTATAGATCGGGTGGCAATGGGAAATTCTCCTGGCAGTGAACCAGATCGATTATTCGCGAACTGGCTGCTACTCATGCTACCACAGTATGAGCAATCGACGCTTTATAACCAATATAACTTTAATGCTCCCGTAGCTCATCCTGATAATACTGAGATCAGGACCGCTGAAATTTCCTTGCTCAAATGCCCCAGCGATCCGCAAAACGCGGCTGAAAATCGACATCAGCGAGACTATCTGGCAGGGACTGCCAACAATCTATATGCACGCGGAAATTACGCAATGAACTTTGGGCCGGACCGTGGATGTGCCCGCGGCATACAACCGGGATGCGATGATGGTTTTTTCCTGGATGATCCAGATGTGATGAACAAAAACAGTTCTCTTTGGGGGTCCGGAGTAGGTGGTTTCAACAAAGCATTTCAGTTGAAAGACTTTACGGCAGGCCAATCGAATGTCGTGATGGTGGAAGAAGTACGCGCGGGAATTCATCCCGTTGACCCCCGTGGAACCTGGGCATTGGGCTTCATCGGCGCCAGTGGCACTGCGCGACATGGCATTGTGGATCAGAGAGAGGATGCCTATGGTCCAAATAATAATAACTCAGGGTCTGATGACGTTGTGGGCTGCAGCGCTCTGAAAAATACACTTTTTAGTGACTCAGAATTAATGGCTCAGGGGATGCCCTGTCATGTCAATTCACCAATTGAATCGAATTCGCAAGCGACGGCGCGTAGTATGCACGCCGGAGGCGTGTTTGTTCTACTGGGAGATTCATCGGTTCATTTTATTAATAACTCAGTCGCGATCGAAATCTGGTACTCAATGCATACACGTGATGGAAGCCTGGCAACGACAGCCCCTTGATGCATTCCTTATGTCGAACGTATGGGTCTCGTATCGTTTCACAATTTGTACTGAAGAAGTGACATTCTTTGAGGTTAAGGAATGGCGAAAAGAGTTGGCATTCTACTATTACTTCTCACTCTGATTGCATCAGCCAACGCAGGGATTCTTTTAATGATCCCGTCTGAAAAAAACTGGTGTGTTCAACATTGGGAGCGGATTCAGAATAGGTCAAAGCAGGGCTTTGTCAGCCGTGAATTTATTGATAAACAGGGCGTAATGCATAACTATGCGGTCTATGTCCCCCATCAATTAAAAGTGAATGAAAAGCCCCCGTTGATCGTATTCCTGCATGGAGCAGGTGAAAAAGGAACCGATGGGACAAAACCCTTACTGGCAGGTATAGGTCCTGCCATCTGGGAGTCAAAACGACATTTTCCCTTCGTTGTTCTCTTTCCGCAATACGCTCCTTCCTTTCAAGATAACACTCAGGATCAGTACTTCCAGCGTGTCATGCAGATGATCGATTTTACCATAAGCGAATATAACATCGATCCAGATCGCATCTCAGTCACCGGAATTTCAATGGGTGCTAACCAATGTTGGGATATCGCTGATCAATACCCGGATCGCTTTGCGGCTGTCTGTCCTCTCTCTGCTTCATGCGCCCCAAAATTGATCAAGCAGGTCGTGTCTTCAAATACGGCAGTCTGGAACTTCTATGTCCGCGGTGATGATCCACTTTCAGGAGATCGATACCGTCAACTGTATCCGAAATTATTGGCGAGTGGATACAGTCCACGTTTCACAGAATTAGACGGTACACTGTCTACTCAATGGTGGAAACATAATGCCTGGGATTATGCCACGAGGAACACAGCATTTCTTAGCTGGTTACTGCAGCAGAATCGATCCAAAAATCAAACAGAACGGCCCTTTGAGGTGATTTCGCCTGATGCTGAATCTCCCCGATGGCAGATCAACGATCCGACTTGGACAATATCTTCGCAAGCGACGCTTGATTTTCAGGGAACCCATTCGGCCCCAAGTCCACCCGCCCGATATCTGAACGAATTCCAAAACTATGAGCTGCATCTTCAGTTTAAAGTGAACCAGGGGAACGGCTGCAGTTTACAGTATTTTAAAGGCCTCAAAACAAATGAGTCTGGTTTTCTGAAAATGGATATTGTGACAGCTGAACAGGGAAGCGGAGGAGTCTTAGAATATCCAGAACAAAAATGGTTGGCGAGTTCAAAACGTCTTGCGCAGCATGCATTCGTGCCCAACGAATGGAATGAGCTGAGGCTCAAAGTCAGTCAATCTCAGCTGAACGTGGAATTGAATGGATGGGGAATCTATTCTCTGAAGAAGGAAGATTGTTCACAGTTGAATGGGGATTTTGCCCTCAGCGTTCCTGACTCGACAACAGGGAATGTCCAATGGCGTTATCTTCGCATTCGGGAAATGGAATAACCATGAAAAGAATTCATGTACCAGTCTCGAACCGTTTGCTTATCTGCTTGCTCCTCCTGGCGTTTGCCCTCTGTCTCAAGACGACAGCCCGGGGGGCAGAACAGCAGCAGTCAGAAACACCAGAATCAGCTCAGCGCACCAAAACAAAAAATAAAATCCTTAAAATTTGGAAACAGCGTCAACAGGAAACAGACTCGCTCATAGCAACATGGGACATCATGCGGGAGGCCCCCGATAATTTTTGGAGTACTTACCAGGCAGATTACAGCATTCCCGCTACTGAGAAACCCCAGGCCTCCCCTAAACTATATATTTTAGATGAAAAAGTACGCTTTGAGTCTCCTCGCTGGCACAAGTTTGCACAGTTAGAATTTACCGGGTACTCGACGGTTGCTCACAAAGGACTCTCTGGCGCAACGAACAGTAAAGCATATAAATTTGCCCGCGAAAGCCATTTTGATGATTCCTGCCCTCAGCTAAAATCGTCGCATCACTTGATCAGCCTGTTTGACGGAAATAACCAGACTGATTTTTTTCAGCCTTTTCAGACTGGAATCGCTTTTGTTCGCCTGACCGATCGGAATCATGCTGAAAAAGGGAGACACCCCTGGGTAGAACAATCGATCTATCGGCCTTTACTCTTAACATATCGGCCTTTCGGCCTGTTGAAACAAAAGCGTAACGCAGACTCATTTCGCTTACTGGAAACAGCTTCGCTGATTGAGAGTCGTAACTGTGTGGTCATGGAGTATCCGGGCCCCAATGGACTCCAGGGACGTTGCTTTATCGACCTGGAACGTGATGCCACAATTCTTCGAAACTTACTTCTCCGCGATGACAAAATCATGGAACAGATCGATATACAATATCAAAAGAACTCATCGGGTAAATGGATTCCAGAACAGTGGACTGTGATTTTAAAAAGCCACTTTGAAGACTTCCCAGGACGCCCACAGACAATTCAATATGTCAGTTGTCATTTACCTGAGATTGCCATCAATGCTCCAGTTTCACCAGACCTGTTTCAGATCAATTATCCGCCAGGAACTTATTTGTTTGATGAACCCCAGCACAAAAGCAGTGTTATACTAGCTGAAAATCAGAGCAGACCACTCAAATTTCATGAAATAGCACAACTCGATTTAATGCAGAAGTACCCAAGTCCCCACGATTCAAAAAATCAAAACAGGCCCCCAATTTCAATCATTGCGATTCTGGCGACCACGTTTGTGATCGTTCTCATCTTCCGAAAACGTTTCTCCAGACGAGCTGTATTTTCGCCCGGTCAGATTCAGGAGCAGCTTGATGAATCCGACACACAATCATCATAAAGACCAATGGTATTTTCAGTACCAGGGAGAGGTGATCGGCCCTGTTTCCAGGCAGGTTCTGCTCAAAAATATCCGAACAGGTATCATAAAGCCAGACACCCTTATTAAAACTGAGACCGAACTGACTTGGACAAAAGCAGAAAGCCTCAAAGAAATCTTCGTAGAAGCGCATGCAGAAAACAAGCCCGATAACTCTGCGAACGCGGCAGCGAAGCTCCTTTCCAATATGCATCACCGGGGTTTCCAAACCCTGAGTGAGGAAGAGAGTGCAGATTCGTTTTGGAGTAAGGTCTCATTTTCAGGAGTCAAACCATTTTTACCCAATTGGGCAGATGTTTCATCTTCTGTTGCAGAATTCCTGGTCGAGAAGCTGAGTATTTTAAAATACGGATTCAAATTATGGGTGATTTTACCGTTGCTCCTGCTGGTAGTGTCAGGACTGTGTATTAAATTCTTTGCTATCGATTGGTATCACCAGAAGATCGCCTACGAAACTTATTCGCATATCTGGGAAGACCTTCAGCGTCTACGTGACTTGGAAATTGATGAGCATCAGTGGGACAGCTTCAAGGTGGATACAAAATCGAAAATCGCGAGCATTAATTCCAGTATCGAAAAGGCAGCTACGATTCAAGATCCGTATTCAATGGAACTATTAAGGGCCGGGAGAGACTATCTACCTAGGATGCTGGATGATGCCCGCAAAGCCCCCAGCGCATCAGAGAAGAAATTTGCCATTCATATGCAGAAAGCAGCCCGATATGCACACCCCCAGGCTCTGAAGGCAGATTCGATGAATATCGTCGGCATATTGTTTGTCATCTTCGACACCTGCCTAATTGGCTGGGGAGCATTTTTATTGATTAGAAAAATTCGTAGTTGATGCTATCGCGGACAGAATTTCAATAAGATTGAAATTTCAATGTATATCGTAATTGTGAGTCTTTAGTGAAATACAGACCGAATCGCTGCTTGCTTCACTTCGGGAAACAGATGACGGTAACGACGACGCATTTCTTCAGTCGTGTGTCCCACGAATTCATCGATCAGCCTTTGGTCGATCGAATGGGATGCGAGATTGCTGATGAAGGAATGCCGCAGGCAATGCCATCCAGGAATGACACTCCATTTACTGTTTTTCAACACTCTCTTGAAGCTGCTGTGTGCCTCATCACGTGTAATAGCTCGGGCTCTTTTAGACTGCTTTTGATTCGACGTGTCGTTTACGGCAAACATATATTTCCCACCGGGATGTTCGCCTTTCCATTCCTGCAGCGTTTCTTTGAGTAGTGAGGACATCGGAACCCTGCGCGTTGATTCTTGCCCACGGCGACGTTTTTTCTCATGAATTATGAGTATATCATCCCGAATGTCGGTTAGCTGTGATCGCATGAGTTCACTACGACGGGCTCCTGTATGAGCTGCCGCAACAACCATCGGATAAAGAAATGTGTGAGATGCTTTCTCACGCACATGTTGAATCAATTTATCAATCTCATCTGTTCCCAGATACAGGCACTCCCAAAGATCGTCTTGCTGTTCCTGAGTCAGATTATCCTGTTCAATTTGAACTGTGATTTCATCGAACGTTTGAAACGAAGGGCGTTCGGTTGATTTTGGAAGTCGCACATCCCGAATTTCAGGAATCTCAGAAGAAAGTTTGCCACGCTTCTTACCCCATTGAAGTACGCGTCGCAGAGTGACAAGTTCCTTTTTAATTGTATTCGCGCTAATTTGTCCTTTCCGGCGACCATTGTCTCTCCGACGTTTCTTGCTGTAGAGATCAAGGGCGTTCAAATCGATCTCTTCGACGAATACATCTTTCCCCAGTACGCGAAGTAAGTTATTCCGATGCGTTTTTATTAACGAAAGAGTCGATTCTTCCAGCGAACCGTCTGGTAATGATGCAAAAAATGACTCAAAAAGATCGCGGAGAGCAAGCTGCGTTTCAGTAACGGAATCGCTGTCACTGACATGGGGAGTTGTCAGTTTTCCATCAGACAGCAAAAACGTCGGAATGTCGGCGTCAGGTGGCAGAGAGATTCGGCCACTCTTGACGTCTCGAACCGTCTGTTCAAGATTTGCCAGTAATCGATTGGCTTCTTTCTCGTCGTCGGTATGAAACGACCTAGTATACTTCTTGCCGCCGAACCGAAATACGACGTTGAAATAGCCAGTGCGATTCTCAAGTGAAGCCATGAGAGGTTATATCACCTTGCAAGAAAAACATTGTGAAGTCCAGATCAGTCCTATTGATGGCGCAGCCTTCATTTTCGAAGAACGAGTGGTCTTGGACCATGATTCAGAATGCGTTGGACTTCTTCATGATTGACCCGCCACTCATGTTTCCGTCCATCAGCTTCTTTTTCCGCTGTGATACGACCAAGGCGGCACCATTCGCGGACTGTAAATTCGGCACGGCCCGTGAGTTCTGCGAGATCCGCCGTGCTGTACCATTTCTTTTGAGTTTTTTGTTGGATCAGTTCAGAGAGAAGCGTTTCGATCTTTTCGAGTCGATTCTCAATATCTGGTACGTTCATCTTCACACCTTTCAAGTTTTGGTAAATTAAAGAAAAGAGGGGACGGTGATCGAAGTTTCAATCACCGTCCGGAAACGAATCTGTCAGAGCATTAGCCCAGAATGATTTCGGCCTCAGCCCTTTCAACGTATCCCTGTGCCATTTGCAGCACGCGAACCGCCTGTGGCAATTCAGCCAGGTTGAAGGAAGACGTATATTTGACATCATCCCCATCCTTATACCGTTTCTGCACATTGACGCTGCGGACTGTGATGGGTCCTTCGTCTGTTTCAATCTCATGTCCAAAAACGGAAGCCGTGATAAATCCAATCCGGAATACTTTTTCCGGAGGATTATTACTGCTTCGTTTGGCGTTTTTTTTAGTCATGGGGCCAACCTTTCTGTGTAAGGAACAGTTGTGGATTGCTTCTCAACATGAATCAGCAACCCGTCAGATTCGCTTTTCTGCCTGCACAATGCAGACCGGGAACGACAATGCCACGGGTTTGCAAGGTGCGCAAGGAGATCGTGGGCGTTTTCAATAGGGAGGTCTGGAACTTTTTCAAATCGAAAAAGGGTGATGAGCGGGGGAGTGATTCCCGCTCATCGAATTCGATCCATCAAGTGAATCATGTCCAGCCATTCACAACGCTCGGTACGCCTGGCGGCGACGCTTAACGAAGCTATCGGCTTCCTACTTTGAGAGTAGGGAAGTGCGCAATTACGGTTGCTCAACTCCAGATTTCACATTGTTGCAGTCTTCCACTGCATTACCGATACACCCGCATTCACATTGGCGGCAGAGCCCCCAACAATAGTAGCCGTCTGCCGAATCACCGCAGCATTGGCAGCGGATTGCATTCTCGATGTTGTCATTTCTGATACACCGAAGGCAGGCAGTGTCTCTCGTCGGGTTTCTCGGATCTTCACATTCGAGAACGCAAATTTCGGAATATTCCCAAAACTCACGATCACAAAAACAACAGTGTCCGAAGAATCGGTGCGGATCGGTTGTACCGAATCCGCCCCTGTTGCTGCATTCTTCACAATAGGCGAAGTCTTGCTGATCTGGCTTCCGAGAAAAAGGGTCTGACCACACCGCTCCGTGGCAAAGCGGATTCTCCGGTGTGTCCTTACATTTACAGTACGTGCAGTTGTCCATAACAAAAAGGGAAAGGAAATGACTCCCCGGCCTCGAATGCCAGGGGGAGGGGACTGCACCTAGCCCTACTCTCCACCGTCCGTAACCGGTGGAAGGTAAGGCTTCGATACAGTGAATTGTGCGGAACGGCTGAGAGGGCAACCGTTCCGAAGTTCTTTGATTCTCACTCCAGTCTCGTTGGCTTGAGCAGGCTCCTGCCAGCCAACGAAAATCCTTCACCGTTGCGATTGCATCTTTACGCATCGTTCTGCTCCTCGGCTATGCCGCCGTTTTCAATGAATTCCCATGCTTTGATGAGCGCCATTGAAGCTGGCAGTAAATGTTCCGGGAATAAAACGTGCGTTCGCTTTGTCTCATTGCCGTCCCGGTAGGAACGGGTGAGACTGACCATCCACGTTTCGCGTGGTTTACCGTCGGCAGATGGAATCTGCTTGGGCCAGACAGCAGCACTGATGCCGCTGAATTCCACACGACAAATGGGTGGTTGTTTTGCTTCCTTAACCTTGTTAGTGGTGTTAGAAACTTTTGCCGGTGTTGTTTTCTTGTCATTTTCCATAATGATCTTGGGAGTAAAGAAATTAAAATCCGTCAAAATGACGGGACGAAAGACCTGTCTCAATTAAATACCAAACCAACCCTCTCTGGTCGGGGCAAAATTGAAATGGTCGTTACATCCAATAAAAGTTGATGAGCGAGGGAGAATAACCTGCTCATCGAGTTGGATTCCTGATGGGAATCATGGTCAGCTTTAGAAAGCGTCTGGTACGTTCGAAAACGACACTCAACACATCCGCGAGCCTGCATACAGAAGTTGACAACGGCAACTTCTGTATGACACACTGTTCTCACTCCTTCGGAATCGCTTCCGTCATGATGGTTAGATCATCATAAATGCGACTCCTACCACCAAATGCAGAGCCAGGAGGCTCAATTCAAGTCCCATGCCCGGGAGGACACGGGGCTTGTTGGATTTTCGAGTTGGCTGTGAAGCCCACTCGATGGTTTGAAACAGGTTTCGCCACTTTCCTTCCTGTTTTTTGAACTGAGTTGTCTGCTTCTGAAAACTGCTTAGATCTTCGAGAAGCATTCGCCTCTGTTCTGTCAACCGATTCCAGTCATTAGCAAGGTCGACCTGGCGGGCGAGCAGTTGCATATTGACAAGAGTGGGCTGTTTCCAAAACTGAAACCAATGTGGTTTCGCAATGACAATTGGTGCCATCATTTTGGAATCGACATCGTGTCGAACTGTGGTTGGTACGTGTTCCATACAATTAGGGGTGAAATGGGGTACAAAAACCGCCCGTGGGCGGACATCGAAAAAGTTCGCTCCTGTAAAACGCTGCCGTGTCAGCGTGTACAAGAGATCTCGAACTTCCTGGATGTATTCAATCCGGTTATGCCGGAATTTAATCTCATGAAATGTACGCAATGGACTGTTATGCAGACTTACGTGCTGTCGGCCAAACAAAAACAGCCCGGCATTGCCGGTTCGTAAAAAACAAAACAACATACATGGGATGGCGTACGACTTATGCTCTTCTGACCAGAGGAAGAAGAGTGGGAAATTGTTCGACAGCGGCAGGCATATGGCCGGGAGCTGACGGATGGTTTTCCGGGGGTGTCGGGGGCGATCTAGCCCCGACCTCACAGGTTGACTCGTTCCCCCCCTGGAAAGCTGTGAGGTCGGGGCTGGATTGAGCTTGCCGAATGACAGCCCCGGCACCCGTAAGTCGTTGGTGGGCAAACAAATACACATACAACCCACAAAACAGCCCGCGTATGTCGGGGCGGAGACCTGCCCGGAGACCCGGAAACAGACGATTTGATCATGGTTTTGAGAGGGCCAACGCATTGTCTGTCTCCTCTCTATTGAGAGTTAGTTCCGATGATATGGTTGACGGTGCCGTTGTCTTGACCAACGGTTGTGGCTCGGCGGAATCGGTACGATACCAGACCCGTTCATGCAGGAATGTTTGGGGTGTTAATTCCGTCAGTGAGGCGAACCGCCAGAAATCCGCGCCTGTTTTTTTATGAAAAGCACGCCGTAATGCATCGCGCCGTTTTTCATTCGGTGCAACCATCACCACGGTGAACCGATTCAGAGTCGTGGCCGGAAACTGTTTCCGATGCCGTTGTTGGCGATGGAGTTCCGTATAGCCGGGAGACTTCAACGCAGCGACACGATTGTGACTGTAGTTATCACGGTCTCGATCCTGCTCCAGGTAAAAGACGCCACGATGCCCGTCTACTTCCAGCAGAAAACCGGAGTCCGGAGCACAGATGATTTTTTTAGGGGCTGTCTTCAGTTCAGCATATAAGCGAATTCGCTGCTTGGGATCAGGGTTCTCCGGATTGAGAAACTCCTGCTCGTTGCACCAGGTCATCAATTTGACTTCGCTCTGTGCAATCGCTTTGTCGAGCAAAATATGCGTGTTGGCGACTGCCAGATAATGGTACAGGTGCATCGGCTGCGCAATGCTGGTCGGTTTCGCTAAATACCGATCATCTTCAAAATGCTCCGCTAAAAACTGGCAACCCTGCTTCGCCAGATGATAGACGGGAGCAGGTGTCTCATCGCGCGGGTTGACAACCAGCATTCTTTGTTTGCTGATATAACCATCCCGCACCAGTGCCGAGAGGCGCCGACGTGAAAGCCGACCATCCACGTCGGTCGGATAACACTCCTGCTGGATCATGCGACGGTTCATCAGAAAATACCGTCCCAAGGCAGCAAGTACCGGGATGTCACGTGTGGTTATCATGGTTCACCTTCAATTGGGGAAAGGGTCATCACCGGTATCTTTTTCCGGCAATGCCAGCCCCAGATTTTTGATCATGGTTTCCAGTTCAGTTTGGTGTGCTTGCAACACCTCGCGCGGCGAAGGAAATATCTGGGTCAGAATTTGTAAGTATTGTTCGACATGTTGAGCCACAAATCTGGGCGACCATCTTGCGGGGTCTTGTGCGAGAGGGAACTGAATCTTCATCGGGTTCTCTGATCCGTGGGCAATCGCTTCTCCAATCTGTAGCGACGCAAGCAGCGTGGCATTCATCATCTGATGTTCCTGGGGAGTAAAATAGGTAATCCCGGTCACCACCGACCGCCACCGCAGTCGGGGAACCAGCGATTGTTTATATGTTTTTCCGAACGTTTTTCCGGCTGATTTCGACCAACTGCGACTGGTCTGATGAGAGTTCCCTCGTGATCCTCCCTTTGTCGTAGACTTTCCTTCCGAACTATTGGTCGAAGTCCCAGTCGCCTGGGACTGAGACTGACTCACCGCATTCTGGAGTTGTTGCATCTGCTTGGTATAACCTGATGAATCAGAGCGGTTGTTTGATGTCCCCGTTGAATGACTGTCGGTATCACTCCATTGTTCGGTGTCAGTCGTGCCATCCGATTCGGAGCCACCGGTGCCCTCCGTTTCAGACTCACTTTCACTGCGATCCATCAACGTGACGAGATCATGCCCTGCCTGATATTGCTGGGTCTGCACCATTTCGTGTTTGACACGTTTAGGATCATAGGTGGGAAGACCAATGATCTCTCCGAAAAACTTCGCATCATAGGGGTGCTTATGCCGGAACAAAAAATGCAGCCCACACTGACCAATCAACGCATTGAGCAAACGATCATCTGCACGATCCGGAAATGGATTGGCTCCCTGTGTGGCACAAACCAGCCGCAATAAAAACTTCCGTATTTGACCGGCTGCTGCTGTCAGTTCCGGTCCCGACCCTTTGGCAAAGACCGGAAGCTCGTCTAAGAAAGCGAAATAGGGGACTGGTCTTTCGCTGTTGAACACATCATGCAACAACTCGGCGATGAACAGATTCGCGAGAATCTGCTGGTCTTCTTCCCGTAATACACCACCCCGCCTGAGATTCACAATTACGATCGCATTCTTTCGGCGTAACTGTCCGAAGTCGAGCACACTCGTTGTCCGGGAGAGCATCGCTTCGGTAATCGGATTGCTGAAAAACCCGAGAATACGATTGCGAGTGCTTTCTATTTCCTCTCGAATATCCTGCGGACGCCCGGCAGCCAGGTGCTCAAAGAAGTGTCTTGCCATCACGTCCGGCACTGCTTGTACGAGAGCATTGTAAATATCTGAACCGACATCAAGGAATTGTTTGGCATCGGCAAGCGGTAGACCAAGTTGAGCCAGTGTGGTCAGAATGCGCATCGTCCAGGTAAACAGCCGAGGCCGGCTATTGAAATCTTCTTCGCCCCAGGCAGCCAGCAGAATCCGGCTGACATGCCCGATTTTATTGGTCAACCGGGCACGATATTGAATGGGGTCAGAGCTTGGTTCCACCGAAAGGGGATTGATACACGTCGTCCGTGACGTATCAGCCGGATCGATGTAGATCACTCGGTTACGGATTGATTCCTTTTGTGCCAGACACCAATCACGCATATCTTCAGGATCTTCGCCATGTGGACTAATAAACATCCACCCGTATCCCTCAAGAGCCAATGATTGCATCAGCACCTTCATCGCATTCGACTTTCCAAATCCTGAATCACCAGAAATCAGGATACCAGCCATGCTCTTCTGAAAGAGCTGCTTTGATGAATAGAACGATCTCTTCTGTCGCGATGGAGATTGTTTCTGTGTGGGAACTCGGATCAGTTGATTCATGCGGTATCTCCCTGATTTCCGAGCGTCATTTCCATTAATGATTCCACCAAACGTTGATTCTGGGCTTCCAGCAACTGCTGTTTGGTCTCTGGGTCAAGAGAAGCTTGATTAAGGGCGGCTGTACGGTCGGTATGCTCCTGCTGCATCCGTTCCAGTGTCGCAGAGAAATTCTCCGTTGGTCGTTGGGTCCGGTGCTGACCCTGTCGCGAGGCTTCCTGCTGGATGTAGCTCGCTTCAAAACTGGCGATCCCCAGCGCCTCCACAAGAGTCGTCAATGAATCGAGCAAGGTTTGGGTATCGGTTCCGGCACGCAATCGTTTTACAAAATGCCGGACCAGTTGCGGGCGAAATCGACGGTATTGCCGTTGCCGTGAAGCGAGAGGCACATCACGGGCCGCTTCAGCACAGGAAGCAGCCCGCTGAAAATCAGGGGCCTGGCCGATTTGCAATAATGCCACCTGCAATTCTCGGTATTTCTTGTTGAGTTGGATCTGTCTTTGCTGACGTTCTCTGTTTTGACGTTGACGCTGCAATCGATTTTGGGCCAGACGTTGCGTCGCAGCCGTCTCTTGATTTCTTTGGAGAGTCCGACGTTCATTCGCCGACCGGCTTGCCTGGTAGAGTCGTTTTCCTATCCACCAGGCTCCGCCGGTCAACGCACCGAGTACAAGAAATGGTTCCATTGATTTACCTCATATTTCATAATCGACATTGTTATTGTGAAGTCAGCGTTCCCTTAAGTTGATTCAACAGTCTGGTTCACATGGCTTTGATCCGTTCTGATACGAACGGATGAAGGCGCGCCATGCAAAGGGGGCCAAAACTTGATTCCGCGATACGTTTCGCAATCGGGACAACATTCGTTTCCCTGATCAGGATCGCTCAAAGCAATCGCATTCCAGGCGAAATAAGATGAGCAGTTCTCCTCAATTCCCAGGTGCTTCCGAATGACATCCTTGCCGTTAATTTGAAAATCAGGACTGATGCTGACCTGAATGAATTGTCGATCTCCCAATTGGTCGATCAATTTACCAAAGCGATTGTCACTCCCTCGCGTCAGTAACCCTAAACAGAGATGACCGGCAATCGAATCAAGCAGTTGGACATCAAAGATCGTGGCTCCGTCACTCGGTGGATCGAGCGAACGACCTTCACTTTTCGCTTTCTCTTGAGCTTTGTAACGTCCACTACAGAGGCAGCGAAAACAGCACTCCAGTTCAGGATGCCAAAAGACAACTTCCCCACCTAAGCCACCAGTATAAAGGCCAATCCAGATCGCTGAGGTGTTGAGCAGCAAGGCAACCTCATTGCCACGAGATTGTGCTGCAAAGCTGTCGGTGGCGAAGATAAACAGACTGGTATCGCCAAATGCTTCACGGATTTCATCATCGTTCAAGGTCGTAAAATCGATCGGGAAGCACTCGACCGTGGCACCGGGATTGATGGCTCGAATCTTATTGGCAACCGCATTCACTTTCGCTATCCCGATATCAGCTGGAGAATGCCCCTGCCGGGATATATTCACATTCTCAATCATATCCGGATCAATCAGCTTCCAATGTTGAACCCCACACCGAGTCAGGTTTTCAATCAGGGGAGCAGACCCACCTGCACCGACAATGGTGACCACTTTGTTTTGAATCGTCGGGATATCAATTACGTTTTCAATACGAGCAAATTGCATGAGTTCAGTCTTTCATAAAATGTGAAAAGGGTTCCTGGATCAACTGAGGCTTACTTATGGCTAGCCAAAAAGTTAAATCAGAATCAAGCGGGGAATCAGCACTTCCCGGGGACTTTCCGCATGGATGAGATAGGGATAAAGGCGACCGTTACAAATGATGGGCAGCATGACTTGAGTCGCTTCCTTGTTCTTGGGGTTGGCGAACAACTGGGCGACATATACCAGATCGCCAAGCGAGGGTTGCAGCACACCGGGCGGATGGACGTGTACGACTCCCTTGCAATTCAAAGCAACCCCTTTATATTTCCGCAACGTTTTATTGAGACTTGCGGCATCCAGGGTAAATGAAGAATAGGTCGCTCGTCCGTTTTTATCTGGGATATAATGTGTCACCAAATCGTCTTCCTCTGACGGTCCCAGCAGCATGCCTGCTTTTTCTCTGCGGAATGGTAGTTCGACCAGGTCATCCATAATTTCACGATAAGCTGATTGCGTCATCTTCAGGATCGGACTGAAACCAGACACTCTGTCGTGATCGTAGACCGCAATGTCGTCAGCCGGACTGCTTTGCTTTTGATGACCAGCTGGAATCACAGGACCTGCTTTAATCAGACGATTTTGTTCTGATGCTTCTTGTGAGCAAAATGGGTTAGACATCATAAACTGATGCAGATTTCTACGCAGTAGGCCCGGTAGATCCACCAGAAAAGTGCTTGGTACATAAAACATATTGGTACTCCAAGTTGTTGAGGATTTGGTGGGGATGATTGAGGCCGGAAAAAACCAGAGATCGGTCATTGTGTACCGATCCCTGGTAGAGGCCTTACATAACGAATGGATGTGCGAAATTTTCACTAATTGTCAGAATGCAACGTTCCGCCATCCAGCTCTTCGATTCCGAACAGTACGATTTTCATAGCGAACCCTTTCATAAATGTCGTTCCGCATAGTGACCTGTCATCATTCCATCGCCGAAACCTGGCCCGATGAAACAACGACTTAAAAAAATAATGCCTTTAGACATTCACACGTTTACGACCGTTGGGAAATTTTCCGGTGCGTATAAAGCGAGAGTACCCTTCACAGAATGCCATCCCGATCGCTTTTGCCTTATCGAGGGATTTCGGTTCTTTGCCCGCAGCAACACAAACTTCACCACTTGAGTAAAGATGGCAGTCATTGACATTGGTACTGCGTGGGTTGTGAGGGTGTCTCGTACAAGTGATTTTGTAGGTGGGACTGAGCCATCCTTTTTCTTCATACTTAATTGTGTAGTCATCGGTACCATCGACGCGATAGTTTTTGGTCACTGCCATTGTTGGTGCTCCTTTTTAAGGAATAAGTAATTTTTGCTGAGCCAGCACAACGAAACTGGCCTCAAACAGTAAAGGATTTCTCTCGTCAGATTTCAGAGTTAAAACTTACACGTTTTTCGATCCCACACTTTTCTCTTTAAGAGAGTCGCCATTCTTCTTTTCAATCTGTGACTGACGAAATCGAAGAAGTTTTTGCAGTTCAGGAAAACAGAGGATGGCATGATCAATCGAACCATCTGCAGACGATATTTCGACCGCTTCTCCTTCGCGGCCTGCATATTCACAGGTCGCTTTTTTGTGAAAATTGTGAATCGTATACATAAAACACTCCTGTTGATTCTGTTGTCCTTGCAAACCCCTCCGGCATACTCCGGCGATGACTTGCGTCCTCACCTATGTAGTTGCGCGAGCGATAAAATATTCGGATCAAAGTGACAAGATTCTCAAAGATTTTAAAAAATCGTCCGCAGCACGAATGAGACGGCTTTGAAAGCAAGAGGAATTGGCTCATTTGTTTGTGAAATGAGATCGATATTTTGAGAGGGGAGTGTTATGCTGGGTCTATCTGTATATTTCCTTTTTTTACGATGAATAGTCCAAATAACAAGAACGGAATATCAGAAGAAGTATCACCTGATGACAATGAGTGCTGCCAGATTGCCAAAACTCTACATGAGATGGCTGAACATCTGGAAGAAGGTGGGCCCGCTGTTGTGATCGAGGACGTAATTGCTTATGCCCACCAGGTCCTGCATCCTGTATTAGACAACTCTGTTGGCAAGAACATTGTCCGGTATCGGTCATGGAACGAAGCGTATCGACAAGCCGCAAGAGATCGGGTTAAGATTGAAAAAGAAATAGAAAAGGCTTCTTCAGAAGATGAGCATGAAGTGTAGAAGTTGATTTCGAGGGAATACCATGTGTGATCACCGATCAGATCAAGATGAATTCGATGCGGAATCGTTTCGAGGCCGCGTGCAAGGATTCATTATGCAATCGGTCAAAGATTGGGCTATAGCAGAGGATTTGACACAGGAAACATTTTTTGCATTTTGGAAAAGTAGCGATGCAGATACGATCGCGGGCGATCGTCAGGCGTTCCTTTTTTCGATAGCCTATAATCAGGTGAAAGCCTACTGGCGAAAGAAAAAAACGATTCCAGTCTCGAATAAAATCCTTGATTCCTATCAAAGTCCCAATGTCGAATATTCGAGAGAAGAACAGTTGGCAAACATCCAACATCTTTTGAACCTGCTAAGAGAGCACTTTACACACGAAGATGTTGCATTAATGTCAATGAAATATCTTGACAAGCTGACCTTTGAGCAAATTGCCGTTGAACTTAACTGTGTGGCTAGTACCGCATCAGATCGTCATCAAAGAATCTTGAATCAGCTTCGAGTGCTCGCCAAAGAAAATCCTCCCCCAGATTTTGAAACCGGGAGTTCATTATGAAAAATGACAATTCTCATGAAGATGAAAACCCCGTTATTAAGGGATTGCAAGAAATGCTTTCCAATCTCGAAGAGGGGGGGCCAGACGTGGTGATGGAAGATGTTATTGCTTATGTACATCAATTCCTTCCTCCCGAGATCGATGACCGTGTTGGCAAAAATATTGTCCGATATCGTGCATGGAACAAGGCGTATCGCGAAGCAGTACGGGAACGCGTCGCTGTGGATAGAATGGTTGCCGGACAAGATTGGATCACCGTCTGGAATCGCAATCACAAGCGTCACTCTTTACCATTGCCGACTCAAGAGGAAACGGTCTGCATCGCACTGTTGGCAGGGAAGTCAAAGTCCGTTCCCCTCCGCAACCTGTTTCAAGATTTGGGACAACGTGCTCAAATCACGAACCTTGTTCATCTCCAACAAATTGCCGAAGGGGCTGTCCAACACGGTTTTCTATCTGCCGAAGAACATGAGTTGGAATTGAGTGAGGAAACAGAAGAATTTACCCTGCGAGGAGGCCCAGATAGTGAACCTCAAACAGAAAGAACCTTCCAATTGGCCCAGTCCTCTGAGGAGTTATTAGCAAGCGTTTGCCAACAACTTCTGGAAAACAGGACACTAACCGAAGAGGTCAAACAAAGCCTGCTCAAATTGGCAGATGCACTCCTGCTGGCTCAACCCTTGAAAAATAGCTTTGCAGACTGGTTGAGAGAGCTGTAATTTATTTTGCCATTCCCGGTTGGAGAAATTCTATTATGGATTTTTTAGAATGGCTTGATATTGCAGAGAATCTGATCACGGAGGAAGACCTCGACTCAGCGATAGAGATTTTACAGTCGAATCTTAATTTCAAACAGAATCACCCTCCGATTGCAGAGTGTGAAGCATTACGGTTGCTGGGATACATTCTTAACATCCGGGAAGATTATGCTGCTGCCCAACAGAGGTTAAAAGAGGGAATTCAAATCGCTGAAATAAACGGTCTGCCTGCTCAATCATTGGCAGTCTGTCTGGAGGAATTAGCGAAAACTTATTGGGCAACAGAGAAGTACTCAGATGCAGAAGCGATTCTCAAAGCGGCGATTCTTCTTTTTCAGGACGAGATCGTTGATATCGAAACACAGTTTAATTGCTTCTACTTGTTAGGAGAAGTTTTGAGTCAACTCGGGAATGATAGGGAGGCGGAAAAGCATCTCGTAAAAGCTGTTCATCTTGCGAGAGAAGAACTGTTTGAACCGGAAATCATGTCTGATTGTCTCCGTGCTCTGGGCGATGTATTGCAAAATCTAAAACAGTTCGACGCGGCAGAACAAACCCTGTTAGAAGCTGTTGCATTTGCTTCTCAAGAATCTGTTCCTGCAGATAAACTATGTGATTCGCTCTGTCTGCTTGCCACTCTGTTTCACAATCAAGGGGAATACGGAAAAGCAGACCGGCATTTGCATCATGCAGCACAGGTTGCCAAAAAACAGGATGTATCCCCAATCTCAAGATGCTACTCCTTTCAGTTGCTTGGAGAATCACTGTTATCACAGGGCAGAGATGAAGAAGCAATTTCGTTTTTGTTTGATGCATTTGAAATTGCCAATACGAATTCACTGCCTGCCCAAACACGCTGCATATGCACATGGGCCTTGGGTGAAGGGCTGCATAATCTGGATCGGTATGAAGAAGCGGAAAAACATTTTTCCACTGCGGTTGAAATTGCCAGGAATGAGTCTGTTGATACGCATACGCTGTGCGATTGCCTCTACTCACATGCAGAGCTTTTATACAGCAAGTGGAATCAAAGTGGACAGAAGGAAAATCTCATTCAAGCGGAAGAACTTCTGACTGAGTCCATTCACATTGCTCAACAAGATGGGAAGATTGAACAATCGCTTTGTAACGCGCTTTGCAATCTAGGGGAAGTCCTGCGTTGTCAAAATCGTCCTCAGGCAGCAGAGCAAATACTTCAGCAAGCGTTACAAGTTGCAGAAGAAAACAATCTCGCAGCTTTACATCATTGCAATTGTTTGCGTTCGTTATCGCAACTTCAAACAGATCAGCATCAGTATACTGAAGCAATCAGTACCTTAGAGAAGGCAAGTCATCAATTATCGAATTACATCGCCTCTCATCACGGGATGGCGGGCGTTCCCAATGTTCTCGCAACGTATCACAACATTTTCTCGAACGGTTTTCAACTTTGCGAGCAAACCTTGAAGGAGACGGGGTTCTCCGAAAAAGAACTCCTCTGGAAGTTGCTGGCATTCTGGGATACGGAGAAATGTACCTCTGTCCGAGAACGGCTCCGCCTGCAAATATCTCAACCGTGTTCAACCAAACAAATTCCAAACCAATCAAGATGGATCAGCGGCCCCAGGGATTGGCAACAACTTTTCAAACAAACGACAGACAAAATACCTGACTATCAACTCGCCACACTTCGGACTCTGTGTAGCCAATCGGTTGTAGAGAATCAACCAGTCAATACCCTGCTGGAACTATCTGACCAAAGTGATGATGAACGGAAAGCCCAATTCTGCCAACCGATTGCACAAAGCGAGTTGAATCATCTGCTGGCAACTGACCAGTCCATCATCATTGGGTTTTACCTTGAGGACAAAGATCTGGTAATTCTACCCATTCGTCGTGATCGTCAAACAAAAGAGCCGACAATCATTCACAATGGAAATTGTCTGTTTCGGCTTCTCAACGTTCGAGATCAATTAGAGGAGCTTCTACAACTTCAGCAGCAGATGGTCCCAGTACTGAAGAAATATCGCCTGGTCGGCAAACAACCGGCAGATATTGATAATGAAATCGGAAGCTGGCAGCAATCAATTTCCTCGCCACTTTTTTCACTCTTTCAATGGGACAAACTCTTTGAACTCATCACACACCCGGAAGAAGAGTCCGGGCAATTGCATTTGACGCTCATCCCCGATGGTATGCTCTATCAATTCCCACTCCACGCAGCCTATGACAAAAAAACTGGTCGTCGATTATTCGAGCAAGTTGCCAGCATCAACTATGCACTCTCCTTACGGACACTCGAATTACAAAAGCAGATTGATCTCCAGGATGCTTCAAACCAGTCATCTATCCAAGGGACCGTTTTTGCGTACTCCAACCCTGATGGAGCGCAAGATAATCAATTCCTGGCGTATGTTCATCAGGAAGTTGCCAGCATGGTCGGTGAGGTAGGTATCGATCATCTCTGGATTCATGGAGACCGGAAACCAGAACCTGCCTGCCGAGAAAATATGCGAGAACGTCATTCTCTTGGTAACCTCTTATGGAACATCGGGCATGGCGGCAGCGGTGAAAAAGAAGATCGATTCGACGTTCCAGGCAGGGGAGAGCAAACCGTTCTACGTCCGTCTATTTTGCTCGCTGATGGAATTGTTTCTGATTCCCGAATGGTCGCGGAGCAATATGATTTTTCCACATTGCAACTCAACCACTATTCCTGCTGTACGTTGGGGAGGACGACATCTCTGAAATCAACTCAAGAACTGGAAGGCTGGATTGCCTCGCTTACACTGCTTGGTTGCCGACGGATTTCAAGTGCCATCTGGGAACTCTGCGATGCCGCCGCAGCCGACTTCGGACGCTGCTGGATCAAAGCACTGAAAGAACACGCTTTCATCGAATCACCACAACCCCACGCCTTTGCAGTCGCATTCAAACAAGCTCTGACAGAATTCCGCACACTCGAAGATGGTCGCTGGAACCACGAATTCTATTGGGCACCTTATGTTCTTTATGGCGTGCCGTGACCACAATTAGTTGTCCCTGAAAAACAGTATCACGACTAAAGCCCATTATTTATCGGCCAAAATGACCGGGCGTTCTGTCTGGGACACTGATTTTGTGGACGTGTTTCTGAATGCAAAAAAACGCATTAGTGGGGGGGGAAAGGTTAATATTCCAAACTACATTACTGTTGACCCCCAATGTGGTTTTGCGTACACTGTGTGAATGCGTCAATTCTATTGAAGACTTGTATATATTCGGCGTAGAAAAGAAGAAAGAGTGTTTGTATTTCACTTCTTTCATAAGGGAAATGTGGCATTTCTAAAAATGTAAAGTCCCACGGAGGCTGCTTGATAACTCGAAGCATATGCCACTTGTGCACCACAGGCACTGAGGATTGACTCTGGAACTTTAACTTTTTTCTTGTGCTACGGGAGACTTTTACTATCGATTTATTCTGGTGAGTCAGATGAAACCGTCTTGGGCTATCGCAAGCCTTCTACGACTATATTATGCACGCCGTATTAAAATCTTGTTTTGAAGCACAATAACAATGGCCTAATAGGCAAAGTACCTTGCATATTTGAGACAAAAGATTCAATCAATAACATATGATTTGCGTCGATATTGCAAGTTGAGGGCCTTAAATGAATCGGTTAATAAATTTACCACCGCTCAGAGTAATAGCTGTCTCAGCCCCTGAATTTCCATTTGGTAGATCAGACGTAACCGTTTCAGCAAATACACGGTCTATCAATGACTGAACTGAATCGCTGCCGGGTTCAGCGTCGGCGGGTGTAGTGGGCTTCCGGGTGTTGCTTCAGCCATTGGTCTGGCAGCAGTTCTTCCAGGCGATCGGCGGCGTGATCGGTGATCCGCGTCAACACATCGCGCAGATAGGCAAACGGTTCCACTTCGTTTGCTTTGCAACTGGCCATCAGGCTGTAATGCACGGCGGCCGCCTGGCCGCCCCGGTCGCTGCCGACGAACAGATAATTCTTCCGGCCGAGGGCACAGGGACGCAAGGTGCGTTCGGCCAGGTTGTTGTCAATCGACAGGATGCCCTCGGTACAATACCGCGTAAACCCGGACCAGCGGCTTAACAGATATTGAATCGCCGCTGCCACCGGACTTTTCGGTAACAGACTGCGCGCGGTTTCCGTCAACCAGTCGCAGAACTTTTCCAGTATCGGTAGCGCCTGTTTCTGTCGCAACTGCCAGCGGCGTTTCCACCAGTGTTCGCAGTCCGCCGGCTGTGGCAGATCCGACTTCAACACGCCGGCTTCCCGTTCGATCGCGTATAACTGCTGGATAAACAATAATGCCCGGTGAGCGGCTTCCGGCTGCACCGTCCGCGCATCGTAAAACTTGCGTCGCGCATGCGCCCAGCACAAGACCTGGTGAATTCTGCCTGACCGGTACAGTTCTTCGTAGCCGGCATACGCGTCTGCCTGCAGATAACCGCAAAAGTGTTCTAAAAACGCCTGGGGACCGGCGCGTTCCCGGTTCGGGGTGAAATCATAGACCGAATACGGGTGCGCGACATCGCCACAGTAAACCCAGAACCGGCCGGTCCGCGTGCGGGAAAGCCGTTGGTCCTGGACGGGAATCGTCGTATCATCCGTATGTACGACGCTGGATTGCAAAACCCGGCTTTTCATCAGATCAATCAGCGGTTGCAGTAATTCTGCGGTTTCCAGGACCCAGCGGCTCATCGTGCTCCGCGAAAGCTGTACGCCATTCCGGCTGAGAATGGATTCATGACGATACAGGGGGAGATGATCTGAGTATTTCCCCACCAGGATCGTCGAGAGCAAGCCGGGGCCGGCGAAGCCTTTGGCAATCGGCCGGGCAGGAACTGGAGCCAGCGCCACATGCTCTTCACACTCCCGGCACGCGTATTTGAAACGTACGTGCTCGATCACTTTCAGGCTGGCAGGAATGAATTCTAACTGTTCGTGGCTGATTTCTCCGATCCGCTGCCGTGTCTGGTCGCAGCAGGGACAGCGTTTTTCCGATTCGGTCAGGTCATGCTCTACCCGTTCCCGAGGCAGATGATCGGGCAGCTTGTTACGGCCACCGCCACGACGGCGATGTGCGGAAACCGTCGTGGGAGGAGGTTCATCGTCCTCGGGCTCGGCCGCTTCCTCTGGAGTATCGGGTTCGTCAAACAGACTCATTTGATTGGGGGCGATCTTTTCAGAACGGGCGCCAAACCGCTGTCGCAGCAGCCGATCAATGAAATGTTTGAGTTGCTCGACTTCCCGCTGTTGCTCTCCCACGGTCTCACCCAACTGGTGAATCATATCATGGCAGGATTGGACGTCGTTCGGCAATGAGGATCGTTTCTGGTTCATGTTCCACGTCTTAACATAATCGTTGTCAGGCGGGAACTGTTTTTTTATGAAGTCGATACTTTTTCTGAAATCTGATAGCGTTTTCTGCGCTGCACGCTGGTCAGGTCGATGCCCTGCAGCAGGAGCCCCAGGTCGATTGAGGACAGTTGTAGGCCATGTGTGCCCTCCGGGCTGGAGAGACGCTGATATGTGCCCGCTTCCAGCCGTTTATACCAGATGGCCAGACCATCGTGGTCCCAGTACAGCAGCTTGATCCGATCCTGTTTTTTGTTGAGAAACACAAATAGTCCCCCGTCGAGTACGTTTTGCTGCAGGTAGACTTCGGTCATTCGCAGGAGGCCGTCAAAACTTTTGCGCATATCGGTGGGGACCGTGCAGAAATAAATGCGGGTGGGCAGATTCAGCATGCGCGCTGCTCCAGCGCGGCGAGCACGGTTTCGAGCGTGGTTTGATCACAGCCGTTTCCGACGCGAACCGAGGTGCCCTGTGAGAACACGATTTCAATCGGCGTGGCAGGGAGTTGGACTTCAACGGGCAGAAAGGAAGCTGCAGCGGTTGTCTCGGCATCCCGCTTTTTCAGTTCCCGTCGCCAGTAGTGGTAAGCTGGTTCGCTGAGTCCCTCACGCTGACAGAAGGCACGGATCGAGAGTCCGGACTGCAGTCGGTCAGAAAGGGTTTGTCGCCAGAACGCTTCACGGTTCGGGTTCCGTCGCTGGTCGGCACGCGGGGTTGGCTGGGATGCGGGCATCGCTTTCGCTCCTGAATATGCTGGTGGTTAAAACACATGCAGAATACGATACACGTCAAGGTGTATTTTGTGGGCCGGTTACGATCAGACACACTTTCCCTGTGTTCCAGAGATCCAGTTAGCTTATACAATGCTACAAGATATGCTGCTTTTTTGGCTTCAAAAGGACAAGGAGCTTGGGGGAAAAGCAATTGGGTTGAAATCTGCCAGCCCTATAACACCAAGCATCTACTACTTCATTCTTGGGATGAAGAAAAAAGTCAACTAATAGATTTGATTAACAGTGAAAAACCTAATTTAGTACTAATTGGAACAATGACAATCTGTTTTCCTGGTGCTATTGAGTGCGCAAAACTAGCTAAAAAAATCCTGGGGAAGAATGTAACTGTTGTACTGGGAGGGAAACATATCAATGAAACAGTTTACATAAATTCCTTAAATGAGGTTTCTATTCTAAAAAATGCACCAATCAATCTCCAAAAAGAAAAAGTAATCCCTGATGTATTTGATCTGTTTGTGTCAGGCGAAGCTGAGCACCTCATAGTCAGACTTGGTGAACTCATTATGACAGATTCAAATCCTGAAAATGTCAAGAAAAGAATTGCTGATACTAGCATAAGCGAGATCGACACTCCTGGAGAATGGATTATTTCCACCATTATTGAAGACGAAATTGTCTCTCAGGTTGGAAATACAAAACTCAAGAATGATGAAGTCCCTTCCGCAATTTCAGTTTTTGGAACAAAAAGTGACGGTTTTGATGTGTTTCCTGGAACCGTCACAGGCCAGCTATTTAGCCATTACAGTATGGGCTGTGTTTACAAATGCTCTTTCTGTAGTGAAAGCAGTTGGCATGCTCCCCTTAACTTGATCCATTTGTTGTGAGAGTTTCCAATAGACTTTTTATAGGAGACAATCATGACGAAACGACGCAGTAAACGACATACCCCGGAACAGATTATCCGCAAATTGCGAGACGCCGAGGCGATGCAGAATGCGGGAAAGACAATTGGCGAAATCTGCCAGCAGATGGGAATCAGTGAGCAGACCTTTCATCGCTGGCGAACTCAGTACGGCGGGATGAAGGCCGAAGAGGCCAAACGGCTCAAAGAACTGGAGCAGGAAAACAGCCGACTCAAGAAGCTGCTCGCTGAAGCCGAACTCGATAAAGCGATGCTCAAGGATATTGCGGAGGGAAACTTCTAAGCCCTTCTCGCAAACGCCAGGCAGTCCAGCATCTGCAGGAAACATATGAGGTTTCAGAACGCAAAGCCTGTCAGTTGGTGGATCAGCCCCGTTCCAGTCAACGCTATCAGGCGACTCCACCTGATGGTGAAGCCGCTTTGCTGAAACAGATCCTGAAGCTGGTACGGCGACACCCCCGTTTCGGGTATCGCCGTATCGGCAGGATGATGCAGGCGACTGGCTGGAAGGTGAACCTGAAACGGATCTACCGCTTGTGGCGTCGAGAAGGGCTCAAAGTCCCCAGAAAACAAAGAAAAAAACGCTCGTTGGGTACGGGAGCGAATGCCTGTCATCGCCGTCGGCCTGAGAGGAAAAACCACGTGTGGTGCTGGGATTTTATTTTTGATCGCACAGAAACGGGGACCACACTCAAGTGGCTCACGATTTTAGACGAGTATACGAGGGAGTGTCTGGCCTTGCAGGTGGATCGTCACATCACCAGTGAGCATGTGATCGATGTTCTGGCTGAGCTGTTTAAAACGCACGGTGTGCCAGAATATATTCGAAGTGACAACGGCAGTGAATTCGTTTCCCAGGCGATACGTGTCTGGCTGAAACGGATCGGTGTGGAGACGCTGTATATCGAACCAGCCAGCCCCTGGGAGAATGGTTATGCAGAGAGTTTCCACAGTCGAGTGCGGGATGAGTTCATGAACTGTGAGATCTTCGAAAACCTGAAATCCGCCCGGAAGCAGACAGCAGCCTGGAAAGAACAATACAACACAGTGCGGCCACACAGTTCCTTGGGGTACCGCACGCCCAGAGATTTTTCAGAGCAGTGTTCCTCTTCCAGACGGACTACGTCCGCCTTCCAGAGAAACACTGCTGAGACCCCAATACTCTCATAGCAACTGGTACAGAAATGGGGGGCCTGTCACAGTACAATGTCATTTGGTAGAATTGAGAAACAAAATTCTCCAAAAATCCTTTACCAACAAATGAAAGATTGCGCTGACTATGTCCATAGTCACTATCCTGGCTTTGGTGCAAGTGCGTTTGTTGAAGATTCAATATTACTCGGTGGGTCTCGAACATCAATCAATAAGCTTATTTCCTTAATATCTAATGAACCACTTCAATTACAGTGGGGCTGTCAGTTTACACTAGATATTGGAATTAATAATCTGGAGTTGCTTTATCGTCTGTCTACTATTGGGTTAAAGTACATTTTTTTTGGGCTAGAAACTACATCGGACGACGTATCAAAGAAAATGCATAAAAATATTAGATCTACAAGTTGGGCGACTAGGTCGGAGTACTTTATTCGGGAATTGTGTTCGATGGGTATAAACGTGGGTATCGCAGTTCTCTTCGGTCTTGGAGAATCACAAACAGAGCGAATTCAACTTCTTGATTTCGTTTCTTACTTGAGATCAACATTCAGTAATTTAATGGCTGTTAGCTACAATTGGGCAGTCAGACATCCGATGAGAGATCCTGGAAATCCATATCAATATAATAAATGGGGAATTGATTCTCCAGAGTTTATTGAACTATTTAAAGACTTTGGTGAAGCGTCTGTTAAGTACCCACTAGAAGGCGTAGCCCCCCCTACCCTAAAAGAGTTGCGTGAACTTACCAACCATGTACGATAGGGTATGTTTCATAATATTGCATGGAGAATTCAATGAATTACTTATCTATAGCGGATGGTCTAAAGAATATTTGCAAAAACTTATCATTAGGTGTGATTACATCAGAAGTCATTGTTCAAAAACACACAGAAGAATTATGGCGTTTAATTAACGAAGAGATTGAAAATGTACAACAAACTCTCTCTTTAGATACATTATCTGAATCTTTTGAAATACAGCATTTAAGACAAGCTTATAAATCTCTAGGAAAATCTCCATCTAGATATAGAGGTTCAGCTGAGGCATTGATAAGAAGAATTCTACAGGGAAAAGGTTTGTACAAGGTTAACAATATCGTTGACATAAATAATTATCTATCTATTTGGACACAGAAGTCTGTTGGTTCTTATGACATTGATAAAATCACTTTCCCGGCAGAATTCCGAATTGGGAATAATGGTGAATGCTATAAAGGAATTGGAAAGGAGATTATTAATATTTCCGAGCTTCCAGTATTTTCCGATACGACAGGCCCATATGGCAGCCCAACGAGTGATTCAGAACGTGCGATGATTCGCTTGTCTACAAAAAATATCATGACTGTAATTATTTCATTCTCAGGCACAAATAATCTAGACAACGAGCTTCAAAAAGCAGCTGAATTACTTTCAGTTCATGCAAATGCAAGTAATATTACAACTTCGATCGTGGTGTAGTCAGGAGGAGGATGTGAACCTATATCAGGAAGGGGTTGGAGACTCTCTAGTCCAAGATGAGAATTATCCTCCCGGAATTTCGGCTTATCTAGAAGATGAGAAAATATTTCTTGAATCATTTCTCCCTTTCACGAAACTTGTAGAGGTTGGTTGTATGTTCGGAAGATATCTCACATGGTGTCTGGATTCTGATATCCAGTATGTTGGGATTGATGTCATCCAACGGTATATTGAGATGGGCGAGAAACGTGTTTTTGATGAAAAAATACATCGCGAGCGCGTAAGCTTTATACAATCTGATGCTGTTTATCTCCATAATCTCGATCTGGGAAGTGAGTGTGTACTTTTTTTCCCATTCAATAGCTTCGGTAATATGGATGACTACCAAAGAGTATTGCTAAGCTTATATAAGTCTAATTTAAAATATATTATCTGCTCTTATGACATAGGCGAAGAGGCAAATAGCATCCGAAGAGAATACTATTTGAAATGTGGTTTTTCCGATGTTACTCTTCTTTCAGAAAAAAGAGGGGTAAAATTTAAGTCCAAGTATGGTTTAAAATCATGGGCATATAATCCTGATTACATAATTAAAATAATGTCTGATATTGGAATCAAATCAAACTATAAAATGTTTGGCAAGATCGGAATTGGCTACTATTCAGAAAACTTGGCGTCAAATAGGTAATTTTTGATAGAAGATGTTTCTCAAAAGATTAATACAACTTATAAAATAACTTAGAGAAGAAACTGCTTAATGACCATGAACGAGCAAGAATCTAATGTTCCTGATGTAAATGTCATAGATCGAATAATTGAGTATTCAGAAATTTGCCTGAATGACCATCCCGATTCAGTCAAGGCTCGACAGTTTTTTGAAGACCATAAGCATCTTCCGAAATTTGAAGTAAACGCGATACAGCACTACCAGATGATAAAAGATGATTTGTATGAATTAGAGCAGAAGTTTGGAAAAAATATTCAACGACCTGACGAAAATATATCTTCGTAGCGAGAATGTCGTTCAAATAACTTTACGTTTATTCAAATATTACATTTAAGGAAATACTTGGTAAGCCTTTCTCGCAAACATTTGACGTTTCCGAACGCAAAGCCTGCTCCTAATATTTAGATTGATTAGATTCATGCAACCACTCACTCCATGAACCCTATCTACGGATCTAAAAAAAGGCGGCAAACGTAAACCAATTTGCCGCCCTACTCTCCTCAGTTTTCTTCAGAACCTACTTTTTTCGAAGCGCCCCCCACTTCGGTTGTCGAGGGTGATTGTGTAGGTTTTTCCTTCTTCTCTTCTTCTGGCCCCTTTGAACCGCCGTTAGTCATTACTTTCTCCTTTTCAGTAAATGAGTGTCAATACCATTTTCCCATTACAGGAAATTTCCTATTTTGGGAAATTCTATCCAACCGAATAGTCTGCTGCAACTCGAAATTCAAAAAGAGCAGGCTAAATGAAGAAATCCCGTTACTCACAAAAATACTCACAGTTATTAAAGGCTTTAAAAGAAGCCCGTATTGAAGCTGGATTGACCCAAACGACAGTAGGGAAAAAATTTGGAGCGCACGCTTCATTTGTCTCTAAATGTGAATCAGGCGAAAGAAGAATTGATGTGATTGAACTTGCTTCTTTCTGTAAGATCTATAACATCCCACTCGCTGATTTTTTGCAACGTATCGAACTCTGACGAGTATTGATTGAGAGCAATTCTCACTACTTTCAGCCTTCAGCTCCCAAAAACATAACAATTCGTTGATGCTTTTAAAAGTATCACATGAGTCTGCAAAGAATGGAGTCGTCACAAACACAGCAGACGATCATCTGGGCGCTATGTTTTACAGGCATCCACATTCTGCGGAGTTGATGGTCCTGGACTGGCGCATGACGCAAGATCCAAGTATCGTGTCGGTACTCTTGAAAGAAATTTCTTCCAGCAACTTCGGGCTTCTCATCGCATTTGTGTTGCCTGGCTTCACGGCCTTGTGGGGCGCATCGTATCTGTCGCCGGTGCTGCGTTCATGGCTGACCACCGCTGATCCTGCTGGTCCCACGGTGGGCGGCTTTCTGTATGTGACACTGGCATCAGTCGCTTGCGGACTGACGGTGAGTACCGTGCGCTGGGCGACCATCGATTGGATACACCATTACACGGGGCTGCCACGACCGAGATGGGACTTTTCACGTCTTCAGGAACACTTTGCTGCCTACAAGATTCTTAATGAGATCCACTATAAATTCTACTTGTTCAACAGTAACACTTTGATTTCAGTCGTGTTCGTGTTCATCGCCAGACGCATCCATCTGGGTTTCTGGACCGCCCCGTTTGGCTGGGGCGATGCCGGCCTGCTCCTGCTCTCCTGTATCCTCTATATCGGATCGCGCGACACACTTCGCAATTTTTATGATCGCGTGAGCGACTTGCTCGCGACCAAACGTCCTGAGATGATCGACTGCGAGCAGACAGTCGAGGCTGTCGGCGAAACCGGTTAACCTGTGGACACCCAATAGCCAGGAAATTTTCCACGTGCCCTCATTTTGAACTATCAAGCAATACTTGATAGTTGCCCAATCGGAAAAGAAAGCAGCGAGCCATAGAATATTTAAAATACAGATCCTGACGATCAATCGATTGAAGAATTGACTAAAATCCCCGTGTTTGGCACACGGGGAGTGTCTGAAACATTCAGGCACAATACTGACAACGTCCATGCTCTTCGGGTGTCTGGAGAATCGGTTCCACTGCGCAGGCAAAATCGTGGTTGTCGTCTTTGCCTGCCAAGGTGTCTTTCACGTAACGGATCGCCCGTTCTGAATCGCACCAGGAAAACGTGATGCTTTCAATTTGCAGCGGTTTTCCAGTGGAAGTATTCAGCTTGATGACGGCATATTCCTGAGCACCATCTTCGCTGGTTGCATCATTTAGCCAGACATATTCAGGCTGTCCCTTAATCCGGAAGGCATTACAGCAACACCAGGTCGTCTTGCACAGTTTGTGAGCCAGTTCCTCAGCCGATGCGACTTCGGAAACAAACCAGCGTCGATTAGTGTGCATCATGGTTCATCTTATCCTCTCCATTCAACTTTCTTGAATAAAAGGGGACATAATATTCCATGCAGCCATCTCCGAATGCATCCGGTTCAACCCGATAGGTCTCACCACATTCCGTACAGGAAACGGTCATGGTGGCATCATCGGCG